>DATDCY010000134.1 GCA_036524115.1 bacterium
GTCCGCAGAACGCACCGCGCCGGTCACGGCGCCGCCGGCGGGCCGGCCCGCCGGCGCTCCGAGCCGGTCGCGGGGAGTGTCCGGCGGACCACGAACTGCGGGTCGCGGTTGAGGTGCAGGAAGGTCCTCCCGACGTACTCCCCGACGATCGAGATCGCCACGAGCTGCAGGCCGCGGAAGAAGGTGATCACCGCCGAGAGCCGCTCGTACCCCGAAGGTTCCGCACGGTCGGGCGCCCCGATGTCGAGGAGGATGAAGCCGCCGTGCAGCGACCCGAGCACGACGAAGAGGACGCCGAGGAGGCCGATGATGCGCAGCGGGATCAGCGAGTAGCTCACGAGCGAGTTGCCCCAGACCGAGACGAGCTTCGCGATGGTGTAGGTCGACCGCCCGCTGCGGCGGGCGCGGTGTTCCACGGGCACCGAGCCGATGTTCGAGGTCAGGCGCAGGACGATCGCGTCGATGTAGGGCATCGGCCCGCTGTACTTGATGATCTCCTTGCAGAGGAAGGCGTTCATGACGCGGAAGGTCGAGAGCGTCAGCGTGACGGGCTTGCGCAGGAAGACGCGGGCGAGCCGGCCGTGCAGCGCGCTCGCCGCCCGCCGCAGCCAGGGATCGCGCCGGGTTTCGTAGCTGGCGTAGACGATGTCGTGCCCGTTGGCCATCTCCGCCAGGAGCTTGGTGACCTCCTGCGGCGCGTGCTGCAGGTCGTCGTCCATGGTCACCACGTACTCTCCGCGCGCGTGGTGCAGGCCGGCCATGACGGCGTTGTGCTCCCCGAAGTTGCGCGCCAGCCGCAGGTACGTGATCAGCTCGGGGTGCTCGGCCTGCAGGCGCAGGCACGCCTGCTCGCTGTCGTCGCTGCTGGCGTCGTCGACGAGGACGACGTCGAGCGCGTACGTCCCGGCGAACTGCTCGACGAGGGCGCGCACGAGCGGCCCGATGGTCGACCCGGCGTTGAAGACGGGTATGACGAACGAAACGACGGTGCCCACCCGCCCCCCGAGACAGCGGCCCGACTGTCTGCGTTTCCTTTCGTGGACCGTCCACGAAACCCGGGGTGTCAGTATACCCCCGCGCGAAGTCGCGTCAACGAGCCCGGCCCATTGTCCTGCGGCTTTTCGCGCCGCGGGGCGGTCAGCGGCCGGCGGCGGGGTGTGCGAGGACGATGAGCGCCACGCGCAGGAGTGCCAGCAGGAAGAACGCGGCCAGCGGCGCGCCCTTCTCCCCGACGAACGGCAACGCGCGGCGGGTCAGCGCGAAGAACGGCGCCGTGAAGCGGTCGAAGAGCGCCTGCAGCGGCGTCGGCCTGCCGCCGGTGAGCACGCCGAGCGCCGCCCTCCCGAGGATCAGCCACATCCCCAGCGCGAGCGTGTAGTTGACGAACTGGACGAGGTAGATCACGGCTGCAGATGGCCTCCCCTGCGTCGGCGACTCACGGTCTGCCGACGCGCAGCAGGTCGCCGAGCGTCCGCACCCCGTGGTCCGGGAGCGCGCGCAGCAGGCGCTGGAGGAGCTGGGCGGTCGTGAAGGCGTCGGCCAGGGCGTTGTGGGCGCCCGCGGGCCGGATCCCGCGGCGGCGGGCCACGGCATCGAGGTTCAGTTCCTCGCCCTGCGGCGAGAAGTCGCCGGCGTGCCGCTGGCTTGCGAGCCACTGGTGCAGCCGCATCGTGTCCACCGCGCGGCGGCGCCAGTCGGCGGCGCGTATCGAGGGGCACTCGCGGCCGAGGAAGCCCAGGTCGAGGGCCAGGAAATGCCCGGCGAGCACGCGGTCGCCGCAGAAGGCGAGCAGGTCGGCGGCCACCGCGTCGAGCGGCGGCTTCTGCGCCACGTCGTCCGGGGTGATGCCGTGCACGACGACGCTCTCGCGCTTGAAGTCCGCGCGCGGGCTCACGAGCTGGTAGAAGGTGCGCCCCAGCTCGATGCGGGTGCCGGACATCTTCACGGCCCCGACCGAGACCACGGAGTCGCGCTTCTCGTCCAGCCCGGTGAGCTCGGTGTCGACGACCGCGAACGGGATGCGCTCGAGCGGCAGCCCGGCGTCGACGACCGCCTCGCCCGAGAGCAGCCCGCGGATCCGCGAGACCAGGCCTGCCATGCCGCCGCCCCTTACGCCCCCACCAGCCCGGCGCGGTACTCCTCGATGATCAGCTCCTGCGCGCGGTTGATGAGGCGGAAGGCGTCCTTGAGCGTCTTCTTCTCGTAGCGGCTCAGCTGCGCCGGGTCGATGAAGTTGTCGACCTCGCCCCCGGCCTGGAGCAACTGGAACTGGTGCTGGATGCGCAGCAGCGAGAGGAACTCGAAGGCGCTGGCCAGCTCGTCGCCGAAGCGCCGCAGCAGCGGGTGCGCCTCCCGCAGGGCCGCGATCCGGTCGAGGGTCCCCGTCTCAGGGATTCCCCGCTCCAGCGCGCAGAGGCGGACGATGCCGATGATCGGCCCGAGCGCGCTGACCTTGAGGTTGAGCTTGTCCTTGTGCTCGCCCTCGCTGCGGACCTCGATGGTCCCGAAGAGCCCGAGCGGGGGCCGGTGCATCGTGACCATCCCCGCGAGCCGCGCGAAGAAGACCCGCTGGTTGCGCAGCGAGCGCGCCAGGTGCGCGCGCAGCTCGCGCGCCAGCGAGATGGTCCCCGCCAGGCCCCGGAAGTCGAAGAGGATCGCCGCGTGCAGCAACGCCTCCGGCCCGGGACTCGTGATCCACTTCGAGAAGAGCTCCCCCCACGCCGAGAGCGGCAGGCGCCAGCGCGGGGTGTCGGCCATGTAGCCCGCGGGGCAGGGCGCGAAGCCGCACTGCTCGAGCGACTCGCGCATCTGCCGCGCGAAGGCGCCGGCCCACTCGGCCATGGCCGCCTCCTCGGCGGGGCCCGACGGGTCCGCCCACAGCAGCGCGTTGTCCTGGTCGGTCCGGAACGTCTGCTCCCGGCGCCCCTCGCTGCCGAAGGAGAGCCAGCACCAGGGCAGGGGCGCGGGACCCAGGGGGCGGGTCGCGAACTCGATCGCCTTGCGCACGATCCGGTCGTTGATCTCCGTGATGATGCGGGTGATGTTGCTCGCCTTGGCGCCGTCGCGCAGGAGCAGCCCCACGATGGCGTTGACCTTGGCGGCCGCCTGCGCGAGCCCCTCGAGGCTTGTCTGCCCCTCGACCTCGCGGACGACCGAGATCGGCGAGGTCCCCTGCAGGATGAGCAGGTCGTGGTTCGTGACGATGCCCTTGAGGCGGCCGTGGTCCACGATGAGCAGGTGGTGGATGTTGTGGCGCAGCATCGTCAGCAGCGCCTCGAAGCAGTAGTCGGTGGCCTCGGCCTTGATCAGCGAGCGGCTCATGATCGCGGACGCCGGCTCGGCGAAGTTGCGGCCGCGGGCGGCGACCTTCTCGCGCAGGTCGCGGTCGGTCATGATGCCGACGGGCGCGTCGTGCGCGTCGGTGAGCACGAGCGAGCTGATCCCGTGGCGGGACATCGCGCCCGCGGCCTCGCGGATGCTCGTGCCGCTCGGTGCGGTCACGACGCTGCGCGAGATCAGGTCGCCGACCGCCGTCGTGAAGAGCAGCTTCTCGCCGCCGCCGCCGAAGAGCCCGCTGCGGCTGCGCAGGTCGGTGAAGGCCTTGTCCATGTACTTGGCGAGGAAGACGCGATGGAAGTACTCGCGCACGTCCGGGTGCGCCTCGAGCAGCGCCAGGAACGGCTCGCGCGGGATGAGGTAGCAGGTCGTGTCCTTCACGGCGGTGACGTCGGTGCGCGAGCGGTCGCTGCCGTAGAGCGAGAGGAAGCCGATCGCGTCCCCCTCCGAGCGGTAGTCGATGACGATCTCCTCGTTCTCCATCGAGCGCATCGTGATCTTGGCGGCGCCGGTGAGCACGATCTGCAGCGAGTCGCTCGCGGGGCCGCCCTGCGTGAGGATGGGGAAGCCGGCGGGGTAGTACTCGAGCGAGACCGTCCGGGCGAGCGCGTCGAGCGTCTCCTCGGGAAGGGTCTGGAACGGCGGGACGCCCTGGAGGAACTGGACGACCTCGCGCGTGAGCATGACAGCTGCGGAAGTCAGCAAGGAGCGTGCCACCCCCAGCCGGCGCCGGCTGGTCCCTCGCGCGGACGGCGGACCTCCCGGATTTCCATGACTTGCCCCGCCCGGCCCGCTGCCGCGACGGCGGCGGGCGCCGGGGGTGTGCGGCCTGTGCCAGACGCGGTGTTACCCATCGTAACGTGCCGGTGCGGGCCTCAGGAGGCGAAGAGGTCTGGCACGACGTCGTCCGGCGGGCCGATGACGAGGGCGTCGGCGGCGGAGCCCGGCCGTGGGTCCGCCGAGACCTCGACGACGAAAGCACCCGCCCTGCGGGCCACAGCGATGAACGCCACCGCGGGCTGCCCGTCACCCGGCGTCCCGGCGACGACAAGGGCGTCGCATCGTCGCAGGGCCTCGAAGCAGCGTTCGAGCAGGGGCCGCGGCACCTCCTCGCCCCGCCACAGGACGCCGGGTCGCGCCAGTCCGGTGCACAGCGGGCAGGACGGCGGCATCGCGATCGGCACGTCGCGGTTCTCGGAGCGCAGGCCGCACCGCGTGCAGTGGGTCTGCCAGACACTCCCCCGCAGCTCGACGACGTTCCGGCTGCCGGCGCGCCGGTGCAGGCCGTCGACGCACTCGGTCGCGAGCGTGAACGCCTCGGCCCGCCGCTCCGCCTCGGCAAGCGCGCGGCGGGCGGCACCCGGTGCCACGCCCGCGAGCCGTCGCCGGCACTCGTCGTACCAGCGCCACACCGCGACGGGGTCCTCGAAGAACGGCTGCTGGGCGGCGACCGCGCGAACCTCGGCGCCGCCGAACGTCGTGCCGCAGTCGCTGAACGCGGGGATCGCGTTGTCCGGCGCGAGCGCGGGGCCTGTCAGGACGACGAGCCGTCGCGCGCGCGCGATGCGCGCACGCACCGCCGGCGCGGGTGTGGACCGTCCGCCGGCGCCGGCCCCACCCTCACCCACGCGAGGGCTTTGCGGGTGCCTTCCCCTCCTTCGCGTCCTCCGCGGCCTGCTTCTCCGTCCATTTGCGGTAGCAGTCGAGCCCGCAGAAGGCGTGGACGTAATCGGGCCCCTCGACGGTGTGCGCGAGGTCGTGGGGCAGCTCCTTCATGCACAGCGAGCAGGAGAGGGGCGGCGCGTTCTCATCGGGCTTCTTCTTGGCCATCGGCGTCATCTCCTTCCAGTGGGCGTTGTCGCACCCAGGAGGCCCTGGGCCATGGTCAGCCCTAGTGTCGGGTACACCCCCCCCTCCTCGTCAAGCACCCACGCGACGCCCGCGCGCAGCGTCAGCGGGAAGGAGTACGCGAACGTGAGGTCCAGTCGCAGCTCGGCGCCGATCCCGGTGCGCAGGTCCGCGGCGTCGAAGCCGCCACCGTCCCAGGCCTCGCCCGCGTCCACGAAGAGGGCGCCGTGGAGCCGCCGGAGGAAGAGAGGCGCCGTCTCGCCGCCGCGGGCGATCTCATCGAGCGGGAAGCGGTACTCCAGCCCGAGGAGGACCGCGTTGTCCCCGCGGAACGCGTTGGCCGGGTAGCCCCGCAGCGGCAGGAACGCGTCGTCGACGTTGAGGACGACGTCCCCCGGCGAGCCCCCGCCGAGGGCGAACGCGCCCTGCGGCGGGACGTCGCCTGCCGCGGTCCCCGCGAAGAGGCGCGCGAGCAGCACGTGGCGGCGGACGGGCAGCGGGAGGTACTCGGCCCAGCCGGCGGAGGCGCGCGTGAAGGTGCGCTCGCTGCCAAGCCCCTCCTGCGCGTGGGCCAGTGCGAGCGCGACGCCGCGGCCGTCCCCGGGGCTGATCGAATATGGCTGCCGGCGGGCGCTCGAGTACGTCCAGCCGAGGCGCGCCGCCCCGAGGGCGCCGGTGGCAGGTGCCTTGTCGTGGGACGGCGCGACCGGGGGCGGCTCGGAAAGCGCGCTGACGTGGCGGTACTCGTAGCCGAGCGAGAACGCCTGCGACGACTCGAAGCCCGGGAAATCGAGCGTCACCTCGACGCCGGCGACTCTTTCGCGCTCGGTGTAGTCGAGCGCGCCCGCCGGCTGCGGCACGAGGCCGGCGTAGGTGCGGTCGAGGTCGCTCGAGTGCAACGAGAGGGTGGGCCGGAGGCCATAGTAGGCGTAGGCGAGCGCGTGCATGAACCGTCCGCTCTCCGGGCCGTAGAGGGCCTCCAGCAGCCAGCGATGGCGCTGGAGGACGTCCTGCCCGCCGGTGACGGCGCCGACGAGGGTGCCGCTCTCGGGGGTGACGGCGGACCACGGCAGCCACAGGCGGGGGCCGATGGTGTCGAGGGGGGAATAGGGACGGGCGTTCAAGGCGTCCTCCGAGAGCGTGCGGCTCGTGTCAGAAGAAGATGCACCCTGTTCCCGTGCGGCTCCGGGGTCCTGTCGCTGCGCACCCCCATCGGTGCTCGCCGAGACGGCTGCGCGCCGCTGGGGGACCCCCGCTTCGCGCCACCCCTCCGCTGTCCCGATTTCAACGGCGTCCCCGAACTTGCGATCATCGACAGGCGCGTCGCCGGGTCCCGCCGTGGTCGCCGCCTCGTCCACCATCGGAAGGGAAGAGACATCGGGCGTGTCCATGAGGCGGATGTCGTAGCCCCTCGCGGTGTACTCCACGAAGGCGACGCGCTTCCCGTCCGGCGAGACGGCAGGCTGGAAGGCGCCGCCGAGGACGTTGGTCGCCTGCCGGATGCGGCCGGTCGCCGCGTCCCAGACGAAGAGGTTGAAGATTCCCGTGCGGTCCGAGGCGAACCAGAGGCTGCGCCCGTCGGGGCTCCAGGACGCCCCGCCGTCGAGCGCGCGGTCGCGGCCGATCTCGGCCACGGTCCGGCCGTCGCGATCGAGGACGCGGATGCTCTTGGTGCCGTCCGGGGCGCGGACGCCGAGCGCGATGCGCCCGCCGTCCGGGCTCCAGCGCGGTACGGCGAGCTGGTCCGCCGAGGGCTCCATCAGGTGGCGCAGCCGGGCGGCCGACGTCGCCGGCAGGTCGCCGCCGAGGTCGAGGAGCGCCAGCCGGGTGGTCCCGCCGCCTGCGGTCACCAGCGCAAGCGTGCGGCCGTCCGGCGAGGGCGCGGGATCGCGCGCGCGGAGCCCTTCGGTCAGGCGCGCCTGCCGCCCGTTGCGGACGTCGCACGCCCAGAGGTCTCCCTGCACCGCCGCGCCGCGGACGAAGCCCGGCTTCGTGTAATACAGCCGGCGCCCGTCGGGGCTCCAGGCGAGCGTCGCGCCGGACGTGGCACTCGAGAAGGCGTCCTTCGCAACGCGGCGACGTCCCGTCCCGTCGGCGCCCATGACCCAGACGCCGGGGAAGTCGACGCCGTCGGAGCGCAGCCACGCGATGCGCGCGCCGTCGGGCGACCAGACCGGCGAGAGGTTGAGGCGGCCGTCGACGGTGAGCGCCGCCGCGCACGTGATTCCCCGGGCCGCCACGGCGCGCGCCTGCCCGGCAAACCCCGCGCGCAGGCCCTCGGACCACTCCCGCCAGAGCTCGCCGTAGCCGGCGCCCAGCGCCTCCTCGCCGCTGGCCGCGACGAAGAACGGCAGCGGCTTGCCGCCGTAGACCTGGCTGATCGCGGTGACCTTCTCACGGCCGAAGCGCTCGCCGAGGCGGCGCAGGAAGGACTCGCCGAAGAGGTACGGCACCTGCCCGGCGGGCCACTCGTCGGGCAGGACCGCCATGGCCTCGAGCCGCGGAAAGGGCCCCTCGAGGGCCGCCATGCGCAGGACCATCTCCGCGCCGGGGGAGCGGCCGCGGCCTCCTGCCGTCAGCTCGGTCTCCTCGTACGTCGCCAGCCCCTCGACCAGCCAGAGCGGCTGCAGGGAGTTCGGGAAGTAGAGTCTCCCGAAGACCGAGCGCAGCGCGAGCGGGAAGCGGGACGCCAGGTCCAGCTGCAGCACGTGCGTGTACTCGTGCGTGATCACCAGGCGCAGCCAGTCGTCGTAGGCGGTCGTGCCGAAGCCCGGCTCGCCCAGCGGCGGCGCGACGGTGACGAGCATCTGGTTGTACGGGTACGGCGTGGCCCAGCCGCCGGCGGCGTCCTCGTCGTCGGAGAGGACCAGCCGGGTCCGCGCCCGCGGCTGCCAGCCGATCCGCGGCGCGAGGCGCGCGTGGACGTCCTCGGCGAGGGCGGCGGCGCGCGCGGCGACGGGCTCGCACCCTTCGGGGAAGTGGACGGCGAAGTGCGGCGTCTCGGCCGTCAGCCAGCGGCGCGCCGGGTCGAACTTCGCGCGTGCCGGCGCCGCGGCACACAGCGCGAGCGCGGCCGCGAGGGGCAGGACCAGGACCCTCGCCGCCGCCGTGCGCATCGCGAACCGTAGTATAGTCGAGCCCGTGCGGGGCCGCCACGGCTCGGGAGGACCACTGCAGGGACCACGATCCGCGCGTGCGCGCGGTTTCGGGAGGGCGGCACCTGTTCGAAGCCGGAGGACATGCGAAAGGGATCGAGGCCTGATCACAAGTCTGCTTTTCTGATCCGCGTGTGCGGGCGGATTGTGCCATGGAGGAGCGAGACGTGACGCTGCGACTGGACCGGCTCTCCCCCGCGGTGCGCGCGAAGAGCGCGCCCTTTCTCGAGGATCTCGCCCGGGTCGCGGGCGCGAGCCTGCACTCGCTGCACGTCGTCGGCAGCGCGGTCACCCCCGACTGGGTCGAGGGGCGCTCCGACGTGAACACGCTGCTCGTGCTCCGGAGGATGGACCTCCAGGTGCTCGAGGCGGTGGGGGCGCTCGGCAGGCGCCACCGGCGCACGGGCGTCGCCCCGCCGCTGCTGATGGACACGGACTACGTCGCCGACTCGCTGGACGTCTTCCCGATGGAGTTCCTCGAGCTGCGCCTGATCCACGAGACCGTCGCCGGCGAGGACGTCCTCGCCGGCCTCGCGATCGACCGCGCGGACCTGCGCCGCCAGTGCGAGCGCGAGGTGAAGGCGCGCCTCATCGGGCTGCGCCAGGCCTACCTGCGCTCGCTCGGCGAGCCGAAGGAGCTCGCCGAGGCGCTCGTGCGCTTCCTCGCCGGCTACCAGCCGCTCGCGCGCGGCATCCTCTCGCTGCTGGGCCGCGAGGTGCCCGTCCGGCGCGCGGAGGCCTTCGCCGCGCTGGCCGCCGTCGCCGGGCCCGACGCCGGCGTCTTCGCGGAGATGCTGGCGCTCAAGGAGGGGCACTCGCGTCCGGGCACCGAGGGCGTGCGCGCGCTCTTCGAGCGGTGCCACCGGGCCACCGAGCAGCTCGGGCGGATGGTCGATGCGCTTGCGACGTAGGCTGGCGTCGGCCCTCGCTGCTGCCGGCCTGCTGCTCACCGTCGCGCTCCGGGCCGGGGCGGTGTCGCCGCCGCTGCCCGCGACGCCGCCCGACTACGTCGTCGACCTCGCCGGCGTCATCGACGCGGCGGCCGCGGCCCGTCTCAGCGCCCTGCTGCGCGGCCTCGAGGAGCGGACGGGCGCGCAGGTGCTCGTGCTCACGGTGCGCTCGCTCGAGGGCGAGTCGCTCGAGGACTTCTCCCTGGACGTCGCCCACAACCGCTGGAAGCTCGGGCAGAAGGGGAAGGACAACGGGGTCCTGATCACGCTCGCGCTGCAGGAGCGGCGCTACCGCATCGAGGTCGGCTACGGGCTCGAGGCGGTGCTCCCGGACAGCGCGGTCGGCAGCATTGGGCGGGAGCTGCTGGTGCCGGCGTTCCGCGCCGGCGACTACGGCGGCGGGCTGGTCGCGGCCGCGGGGGAGATCGCCGCGCGGATCGCGCAGGCCGCCGGCGCGCAGCTCCCGGAGGCCCCCGGCGTTGCCCGGGCGCCCGCCGCGCGGGGTCGTGCGGGCCAGCGCGCGGGGCCGCTGCAGGTGGCGTTCATGGTGCTCGCCGGCATCGTCTTCCTCTGGCTGCTCATCCGCCACCCGCAGCTGCTGATCTGGCTGCTGCTCACCTCGCGCGGCGGCGGCCGCGGCTCGTGGGGCGGCGGCGGGGGCGGCTTCGGGGGCGGCGGCGGTGGTGGCTTCGGCGGCGGCGGCTCCTCCGGTTCATGGTAGTGCGGCCCCGGCTTCCTGGAGGCCCTCTTGCGCCCCGGCGGCGTTGGCCGTTCGCTTCGCTCGTGCGGCGGGCACCAGCCCGCCTCCTCGCGAGCTTTCGGCCTGCCTTGCCGGGACACAAGATGACGCTCCAGGAACGTCGGGGCAGCCTGTGCTTCGTCATACAGCGGAGGGTGGCCCGGAGCGCCGGGGCAGCCTGATCCCGGGCACGCGGGAAGGCGCGTGAGCAGATTCCTCGGCTTCGTCGGCGCTTCGGTGGCCGGCTCGGTCGGCTGGTGGCTCGGGGCCTTCGTCGGCGTCGGGACGGCCTTCGTCGTGAGCACGGTCTGCTCTGGCTTCGGGTGGTGGCTGGCGCGGCGCTGGGCGGACGAACACCTCTCGTGAACAGGGTATAATGCGGCGTCAACGGATGTCTTCCAAAGGAGGTCGCGGGCCATGGGCAAGGGTGTGAAGATCGCGGTGATCATCGGCGTGATCGCGCTGGTGGTCGGCGGCTGGCTGGTCAAGGGCTACAACGGCGTCATCCGGATGGACGAGGCCATCAAGGCGCAGTGGGCGCAGGTCGAGAACCAGCTCAAGCGGCGCTACGACCTGATCCCGAACCTCGTCGAGACCGTCAAGGGCTTCGCCACCCACGAGCGGGAGATCTTCACGACGCTCGCCGAGGCGCGCACGAAGTACTTCTCCGCGCAGACCGTCGGCGAGAAGGTCGAGGCCTCCCGCGGACTCGAGGGGGCGCTGTCGCGCCTGCTCCTGCTCCAGGAGAACTATCCCCAGCTCAAGGCGAACGAGAACTTCCTCAAGCTGCAGGACTCGCTCGAGGGCACCGAGAACCGCATCGCCGTCGAGCGCAAGCGCTACAACGACGAAGTCAGGACGCTCAACGCCTACATCCGCGGCTTCCCCGGGAGCATCTTCGCGTCCCTCGCGCGCGTGCAGCAGGCGGTGTACTACGACCTGCCGGCGGGCCAGGAGGAGACGCCGAAGGTCAAGTTCAACTAGCCCCGCGGGGGTGCCGGTGAGCGACGCGCGCAGGGAGCGGGTGCTCGCGCGCGTCGGGACGCTCTTCGACGAGCTCGCGGCCCGCCCGGGCGTCGACGAGATCATACCGTCGTTCACGCGCCTGCACCGCGAGCTGCAGGAGGCGCGACGCAGTGGCGACGCGGACCGGATCGAAATCGCGCTCGCGCGCGTCTACTGCGTCGCGCACGGGTCGGGGGGCGCGTACTCGCCGGCCGACCGCAGCGCGTTCGAGGCGCTTGGAGGCTACTGGTGCCACGCGGGCGGGCTCGAGCCGCTGCACCTCATCGCGCCGTTCATCGGCCCCGAGACGCGGCTGGTCGACTACGGAGCCGGCAACGGCTTCCAGGGGCTGCTCATCCACCACCTCTGGCCGCACCGGCTCACGACCATGGTGGAGCTGGGCGGCCCGATGATCGAGCAGGGGCGGCTGCTGCAGGCGCTCCTCGGCATCCCCGCCGATCGGGTCGCGTGGGTGCACGCGAACATCCTGGACGTGCCGCCGGACGAATTCGACGTGATCTACCTGTACCGCCCGGTGCGCCCCGAAGGCCCGGGGCGCGCCTTCTACGAGATGCTCGCGGGCGGCCTGGACGCGCTGCGCCGCCCGGTCACGGTCGTGAGCGTGGCCGACTGTCTCCGGCAGTTCCTGCGGGTGCCCGTGCGCATCCACCACGACGACGGGCAGGTCGTGGTGTACACGACGTCCCCGGACGGCGTCCACGGTGGCGACCCGCCTCCGAAAGCGCCGTGAGCGGACCGTCGTTCGGTCCCGGCCCTGTCGCCGCCTGAGGAGCTGATCGCGCGGATCGCCGCGGCCTGAGGCGCCGCTCACGGCCCTTTCGGCGTGGGGGCGGGTCGTGGTAAAATCCCTAAATTTCCAGATGACGGAGGGACACGACATGGCAGCGAATCAGCAGCCCCGGGCAGCGGGGTCGCAGGGGCAGAACAAGGCGATTCTCGTCGGGGGCGGCTTCGTCGCCGGCCTCATCGTCGGCCTGATCATCATGAGCATCCTCGGGCCCTCGGGCGGGGGCGGGACGAAGGTCTCGGATGCGCCGGCGCCGATCACCGGCGGGCAGCAGGGGCCGGACCGCATCAAGATGGGGCGCGACATCGCCCAGCTCGAGGAGATGCTGCGCAAGGACCCGAAGAACTACGATGGGCTCGTCCAGCTCGGGAACGACTACTTCGACATCGGCGAGGCGCAGAAGTCCGTCGACGCCTACGAGCGCGCGCTGGCGGTCAAGGACGGCGACCCCAACGTGATCACCGACATGGGCATCATGTACCGCCAGCTCAAGCAGTTCCCGAAGGCGGCCGCGGCGTTCCGCAAGGCGGCGGGCCTCAGCCCGACCCACACCCAGAGCCGGATGAACCTCGGCGTGGTGCTCATGCACGACCTCAATGACAAGGCGGGCGCGATCGCGGCGTGGGAGGACTACCTGCGCGTTGCGCCGAACGACGCGAACGCCGACAACATCCGCCGCGCCCTCGCCGAGCTCAAGGCGCAGGCCGGCGGCGAGACCGATCTGGACAAGGCCGCGCGGGAGCTGGGCGCGCAGGCGCCGCCCGCGGCCGCGAAGTAGGCGTCCGGTGGGCGAGACAGGGCGGGAGCCCGTCCGCGTCCGGTTCGCGCCGAGCCCGACGGGCCGCACCCACCTCGGCAGCGGCCGCACGGCGCTCTACGACTACCTGCTCGCGCGCCAGACCGGCGGGCGGTTCATCCTGCGCATCGAGGACACCGACCGCAAGCGCTACGTCCCGGGCGCCGAGCAGGAGCTCATGGAGAGCCTGCGCTGGCTCGGCCTGCAGTGGGACGAGGGGCCGGACGTCGGCGGCCCCTACGGCCCCTACCGGCAGACCGAGCGCGCGGAGATCTACCGTGAGCATGCGCGGCGGCTGGTCGAGCGGGGCGCCGCCTATCCCTGCTTCTGCACCGCCGAGCGCCTCGAGGCGATGCGCAAGGAGGCCGAGGCCCACAAGCTCCCGCGCCTCTACGACGGGACCTGCCGGCGGCTGGACCCGCAGGAGGCGTCGCGGCGCGTCGCGGCGGGCGAGCGGCACGTCGTCCGCTTCCGCATGCCGCGCGAGGGGGCGATCACCGTGCGCGACCGCGTGCGCGGGCCGATCACGGTCGAGAACCGGCAGCTCGACGACTACGTCATCGTCAAGTCCGACGGGCTCGCGCTCTACCACCTGGCCGCGATGGTCGACGACCAGCTGATGAAGATCACGCACGTGATCCGCGGGGCCGAGTGGCTGCCGACCTTCCCGCTGCACGTGCACATCATCCGCGCGCTCGGCTGGAAGGAGCCGGAGTTCGTCCACCTCTCGCTCTTTCTCAAGCCCAGCGGCAAGGGCAAGATGAGCAAGCGCGACGCCGCCGCGCTCGCGAAGGACGGCTACTCGATCTACCTCGCGGATCTGCGGGACCTCGGCTACACGCCGGAGGGCGTGGTCAACTGGGTCGCCCTCATGGGTTGGAGCCTCGACGACCGGACGGAGAACTTCACGCTCGCGGACCTGGTGCGGTCCTTCAGCCTCGAGCGGCTGAACCCTGCGCCCGCGGCGATCAACTACACCAAGCTCGACCACTTCAACGGACTGCACATTCGCGCGCTGCCCGACGCCGAGCTGGCGCGGCGCGTGCGGCCGTTCCTCGAGAAGGCCGGGCTCGCCGTCGACGAGGGGCGGCTGCTCAAGGTCGCGCCGCTGGTCCGCGAGCGGCTGGTCACGCTCGACGACGTCGTCGGGATGGCCGGGTTCTTCTTCCGCGGGGACGTTGCCGCGGACGCGGCGGCGCTCGTCGCAAAGAACCTCACCGCGGCGCAGGCGGCGTCGGTCGCCGCCCGCTGTCTGGCGGTCCTCGAGGGGCTGCCGTCGGTGGAGCACGCGATCGCCGAGCCGCCGCTGCGCGCGCTCGTCGAGGAACTCGGGCTCTCGCCCGGCCAGGTCTTCGGCATCCTGCGCGTCGCGGTGACGGGCCAGAGCGTGAGCCCGCCGCTGTTCGAGAGCATGGCGGTCATCGGCCGCGACACGGTCCTGGCGCGCGTGCGCCGGGCGGTGCAGGCGCTCGAGGCCGCGTCCGCGTCCTAGGCGCGCGTCCGGTCCCTCGTTCCGAAGCCGGGCCACGACCCGGGGGGCGCCTGTTCCCTTCCGTCTCGCCCTGCGGCCTTCAGTCGGCGAGAGCACTCATCAGCTGCTCGACTGTCAATGCGCCGGCCACACTCAGCGGACATAGCACGCGGCCGGCGCATTATGACCGGTCACAGGCGCCCCCCGGGCCGCGGCCCTCAAGACGATGCCGGCATGTGCCTGAGCGGGGGCGGGGCGGTGACGGGCGGACGCATTGCGGAGCGCGAGGGAACCTGGAGGGCTCTGGCGAGCCCTTCCATAGGGGCTATCGCCCCTCTGGCGCTCCGGGCTGCTCCTGACCGTCGCACCCCTTCGCTGTCACCCCCGCGGGGGTTGGTCGCAACCCCCGCGGACCCCCCGGGCCTGCGGTCGAGCGCGCAACTCAGCGCACGCCCGACAGCGCCCCACCCCCGCGGGCACGTGGACGGTCGCGACGGAAGGGAACAGGCGCCGCCGGGTCGGGGCCCGGCACGGGAGCAGCAGCCGCCGGCGTTGGCCTTCCCGAAGTGGCGGCCGAAGCGCCGCCCGAAGTTGACCGGGGCGCGCGAAGTGAGTATATTTCCGCCGCCGCTGGGGGATCGTCCAACGGCAGGACTGCAGACTCTGGATCTGCGTATCGGGGTTCGAATCCCTGTCCCCCAGCCAATTCCTTTTTCCTCCGGACACCGAAAGATACGAAACGGGACCGCTTGGATCGGCGCACGAGCTATCGGCGCCGGACTCCCAAGGTCATAGTATGAGCGCCAGGCGGGCGGTACGGGGGGGGCGAGTGACGGAGAGTACCCCGGGGATGCTTTTCACGCGCCGGCATCTTCTCGCCGGGTTGGCCGGGCTCGCCCTGGCGCCGTTGTCGTCCGCGTGCGGGCGCACCGACAAGCCGCTGGTGGTTGCCAGCCACATCTGGCCCGGCTACGAACTGATGTTCCTCGCCCAGCGGGAAGGCTGGTTCCCCAGGAAGGCTGTTCTCTCTTTGAGACCAACTCGGCCGCCGTTTCCCGCAGCGTCCTGACGGCGGGCAAGGCGGACGGAGCGGCGCTCACCCTTGACGAGGTGCTGCGCCTCAGGGCCGCCGGCGAGTCGCTGACGGTAGTCCTGGTGTTCGATGTGTCGGCAGGCGCCGATGTCGTCCTGGCGCGCACCGGCATCGGCACCCTCGCCGACCTGGCGGGCAAGCGCATCGCCGCAGATCGGTCCGGCCTCGGGGCCCTGATGCTGCACAAGGTCCTGAAGGCGGCCGGCCTCCCGCTCCAAGCCGTAACGGTCGTTTCCCTTCCTGTCGACGACCATTTCACGGCGTGGCGTCAGGGCCGCATCGACGTCGCGATCACCTTCGAGCCGTTTGCCTCACGCCTGCGCGAGCAGGGCCCGCACGTGGTCTTCGACAGCCGGCAGATCCCCGACACCATCATCGACGTCCTCGCGTTCAGGGAGAGCGCGCTGCGTTCCCACGGCAGGGCGGTGCGCGCACTCGTGGCTGCGCACTTCAGAGCGTTGGAGCACTTCCGCCGCAACGCGCGGGATGTCGCGGACCGCATCGCCCCCCACATGAAGCTGACGGGCCCCGAGGCCCTGGAATCGTTCCGGGGGATCGTGCTCACTGATGTCGCGGCAAACTGGCACTACCTGGGGGGGAGCTCCCCCGCCCTCGCTGCCGCCGCGCGGAGCGTGTCGTCGATCCTCGTCGCGGCGGGCCTTCTCCCGCGCGAGGACGATCTCGGGAACCTGGTGAGCGCTGTGTCTCTGCCGGAGGCAGGCGCCAGCTGAGCGGTCAGCGTGGCGGGGCGGGACACCGGTCCCGCCCCCGACTGCCACGCTGGCAGAGCGCTATTTCTTCAGGAGGCTGTGGCAGGCGTCGCAGGGCTCGCGCGTCAGAGGCGCCTTGGTCGCCTTCGTCCCGGCGACGGTGCGCGAATGGCAGCCGACGCAGGACTGCAGCGCGGGCATGGTCTCGACGGCGCCGCAGTGAAAGGCGTCGCTCTCCTTCGGCGTGTCGCCCTTGAGCTCCTTGTGACACTCGTGGCAGGGCTTGGGCGTCTCGCCTTCCTTCTGCTTGTGGTGGCAGTCGTAGCACTTGACCCCGGCGTCGACGTGCGCCTGGTGCGCGAAGGGGACCGGGCCCTTGAGGACCTTCTTGCCCGCCTTCTGCTTCCCCTTGGACATGGAGTCGAGGACCAGGTTCTCGGTGCCGGCCGGGACCTTGGTCTCGGCCGCGGGCGCGACGGCGGGACCGGCCAGGAGCAGTGCGGCGGCGGTGAGCAGCAGGACCTTCCTCATGCGACCATCCTCCCCCTCGATGTTGTGGGCGATGCCTTGGACATCACTCTATCGAGAATGTGGATAATGTCAACCGTCACCTCTTCCGCAGCTTCTCCCAGGCGTCGCGCAGCGTCACCGCGCGGTTGAAGACGGGCGCCCCGGGGCGCCAATCGCGCGCGTCGGCCGCGAAGTAGCCCACGCGCTCGAATTGGACGAGCGCGCCGGGCGCCACCGCGGCCAGCGCCGGCTCGATGCGGCAGCCGCGCAGGACCTCGAGCGAGTGGGGGTTGAGCGCCTCGAGGAAGTCCTCGGCCTCGTCGGGGTTCTCCCGGGCGAAGAGCCGGTCGTAGAGGCGCACCTCGGCCTCGCGCGCGTGCGCCGCCGACAGCCAGTGCATGGTCACCTTGACCTTGCGCCCGTCCGGCGCGTCCCCGCCCCGCGTCGCCGGGTCGTACGTGCCACGCACCTCGATCACCTCGCCGGACGCGTCCTTCACGACGCCGGTGCAGCGCACGAAGTAGGCGTAGCGCAGCCGCACCTCGCGGCCCGGGGCGAGCCGGAGGAACCCCTTCGGCGGATCCTCGCGGAAGTCCTCGCGGTCGATCCACAGTTCGCGCGAGAAGGGAACCTTGCGCGTGCCGGCCGCCGGATCCTCCGGATTGTTCACCGCGTCGAGCTCCTCGACCTGCCCCTCCGGATAGTTCTCGATGACCAGCTTCAGCGGCCGCAGCACGGCCATCAGCCGCGGCGCGCGCCGGTTGAGGTCCTCGCGCAGGCAGTGCTCGAGCAGCGCGACGTCCACGGTGCTGTCGCGCTTGCCGACGCCGATCTTGTCGCAGAAGGCGCGGATCGCCTCAGGGGTGTACCCCCGGCGGCGGAAGCCGGAGATCGTCGGCATCCGCGGGTCGTCCCAGCCCGAGACGGTGCCGCCCTGCACGAGCTTGAGCAGCTTGCGCTTGGAGAGGATCGTGTAGGTCAGGTTCAGCCGCGCGAACTCGTACTGGTGCGGGCGCCCCGGCGCGTCGACGTTCCCGATCACCCAGTCATACAGCGGGCGGTTGATCTCGAATTCCAGCGTGCAGATCGAATGCGTGATCCCCTCGATCGCATCGGAGAGGCAGTGCGCGAAGTCGTACATCGGGTAGATGCACCAGGCATCCCCGGTGCGGTGGTGCGTCGCGCGCTTGATGCGGTAGAGCGTCGGGTCGCGCAGGACGATGTTCGGCGAGGCCATGTCGATCTTCGCGCGCAGCACCCGCGCCCCGTCGGGGAACTCGCCGGCGCGCATGCGCCGGAAGAGGTCGAGGTTCTCGGCGGCGCCGCGGCCGCGCCACGGGCTCGCCGTCCCGGGCTCGGTCAGCGTGCCGCGTGTCGCGCGGATCTGCTCGGCGCTCTGGTCGTCGACGTAGGCCTTGCCCCGCTCGATCAGCTGCTCCGCGAAGCCGTAGAGCCGTTCGAAGTAGTCCGAGGCGTAGAAGAGCCGGTCGTCCCAGTCGAAACCGAGCCAGCGCACGTCCTCGACGATCGAGTCGACGTACTCCACCTCCTCCTTCGCCGGGTTCGTGTCGTCCATGCGCAGGTTGCAGGTGCCGCCGAACTCGCGCGCGATGCCGAAGTTCAGGCAGATCGACTTGGCGTGGCCGATGTGCAGGTAGCCGTTCGGCTCGGGCGGGAAGCGCGTCGCGACGCGACCGCCGTTGACGCCCGCGGCGACGTCGGCGGCAACGATCTCGCGGATGAAGTCCCGGGGCGCGGGCGCAGCGGCCTCCGCGGGCGCGGCGGGGCGGGTCGCATCGCTCATGAAGTTCCTCCCTTGGTCGACGAGCGCAAGGATTCTAGCACAGCGCTCCGACCCCGCCGCCGGGACGGGCCGCCCCTAGCAGCTGCTCTTGCACTTGCAGAGGGTGGAAGTCTGCGGGGTCACCTTCGTGATCTTCATGCGCTTCACCTCCTCTCGCGGCCCGCGCGGCCCGCGCCGGGCGGGGGATGTTCCCTCGAGTTCCGAACCTATGTCCCCGGCGGAGGCCTTGTCAAGGCGGGCGGCAGGGGGCACAAAGGGGAGGGCCGGCCGGGTGGCGCGTTCGGCGCCGCCACTGCGGCAGGGCGACCGGCGCCTAGGGGCGGGCCGCCGTGAGCCCGGCGATCGTCTGGCGCACCGCCGCGCTGTCGTACGTCTGCGGCTTCGCGGCGAGGTAGCGCGCGAGGCTCTGGAGCGCCAGGCGGTGGCGCCCGTCGGCCAGCGCGGCCTCGGCGATGCGCAGGTAGACGGACGGGTACTCCGGCAGCAGTTCGCGGATGCGCTCCTGGTACAGCAGGGCATACCCGGGTTTGCCCTCGCGCATGAAGGCGCAGGCCTCCTCGTGCAGCCGGCGCGCCTCGGCGAGGGCCGAGTCCGCGAGGTTCCTCCGCTGCGCCTCCGCGAAGACGCGCATGAGATCGGCGTACAGCTGATCCCGGTGCTCCTCCCGGTATCCGATCGCGGCGTGGATGATCCCGCCGGCGGCGTCGATGACGACGAGCGAGGGCGCCGCGCGCACCCCGTAGCGCCCGGCGAGCCGCATCTCCGGGTCGCGCAGCACGAAGTCCGGGACGGCGCCGGCCGCGCCGAGGAAGCCCCTGATCCGCGTCTCCGACGCCGGATCGAGGAACACCGCCACGAAGCTCACCCGCCCGCCGTGGCGCTGCCGCGCGAAATCCAGCACCTCGAGCTCACGCGCGCAGGCCAAGCACCGGCTGTGCAGAAAGACCACCAGGGTGGCATCCTCCCCGGCCACGTCGAGGAAGGAGACCAACCCCTCGCTCCCGACCAGCGGCAGGCGGAACTCGTCGAGCCCCGAGGCCTCGCGCCGCGTCGGGGGCTCGAGACTGTGGAGTTCCCGCGCGGCGGCCGCCAGGCGATCGGCACCCCCGTCGGGGGAGCAGCGCTCCAGGATGCGCCCCGCCTCGTCGACAAGCAGCATCACGGGCAGCCCGGCGAGGCCGAGCGCCTCCCGCAGGCGGCCCGGGCGGTCGACGTAGATGCGGTCGAGCCGGACCGGCGAGGCCTCCCGCAGCTGGTCGATGTCGCCGGCGGTCATCGGGCCGCTGGCCACCGCCACCCAGGCGAAGTGCGTGGGATGGTCGCGCTGCAGTTCCGCCGCCGCCCGGCCGACGAGGCAGCCGGGGGCCAGGCCGGCGTCGACGACGAGCACGACCGCCGCCCTCCCGGCGAGCGACGTCGCCAGCGCGACGTCCCTGCTCCCGGTCAGGGAGCGCACGATGATCTCGGGAAGGTTCTGCGTCCTGACGTTGGCCGCTCCGGCCGCGGCGCCATGGAACATGCCGCCCGCGAGTAACAGCGGAATGGGTAGCGAGAGCCAGCCACGCCGAAATGCCGTGAACATGCGTACCTCCCGCCCCTCTGCATATGGTGTACGGCCCCGGGAAACCTTAGTTACAAGCTAGGTCACGGCGGGAAGGGCCGCAACGGGGTGATCGCCTAGGGCGCCTGGCCGCCGACGGGAACTCGGCGCAGCAGGCACATCGCGGGGTCGGGGCCGAGCGGGTCGCCGTGCGCCGCGGCGCGGAAGCGGCAGCCGCCGCGGCATTCCGCGAGGTGCGGGCAGCGGCAGGAGAGCTCCGGCAGGCGCCAGCGGGGGATGGAGGGCCACACCGCAGCGAGTCCGTCGCGAAGATGTCCGGAGCGTCGCGCGGTGAAGTAGCCGCACTTGTCGACGGTGCCGTCGGCCATGACCGCGGCGAGGTGCGCGCCGCAGGCCCAGTCGCCGCCCGAGCCGTAGAAGCCGCCGCCGAACGAGCGGGCCATCAGGGCCGCGGCGCGCGCCGGGTCCGCGAGCAGGCCGGGGTTGTCGCGCAGCGCGCCGGCGGGGCAGGGGACGTCGATCGACCAGCCCCGCAGCGGCAGCTCCCGCAGGAGCGCCTCCAGCTCGTCGAAGCGCTCCACGTTGCCGGCGAAGACGACCGTGGCCACCGACACCGGCACGCCGGCCTCGGCGAGCAGGCGCAGCGCCCCCAGGGCGCGCCGGAAGCTCCCGCGGCCGCGCAGCGCATCGTGCGCGTCCTCGGGGCCATCGAGGCTGACCTGGACCTCGTGGAAGCGCAGCGCGCGCGCCGCCTCGCGGTCGACCATGGTGCCGTTCGTCAGCAGGATCGAGCGGAAGGGGTACGACGGCAGGCGCTCGTTGAGCCGCCAGAAGTGCCGGTGCAACAGCGGCTCCCCGCCCGAGGCGATGAAACGCAGCCCCTGGAGGGCGGCGAACTCGCCGGCGGCGCGCAGAACGTCGGCGAGCGGCAGGTCCGTCCCGGTCTGCGTCCCGATGAAGCAGTGGCGGCAGCGCAGCGTGCAGCGGTCGGTCAGGTGGACGAGCAGGTAGCGCAGGCTCGGCACCAGCGGCGGCGCCGCCGGGACCGACACGGGCGCCGGCGCGGCCGCCGGCACGAGCAGGCCCTCGGCGACACAGAAGCCGAGAAATGCCGCGGCGTCCGCGCCAGCCGCGCCGGACCCGGGGGGCACGCCCGCGGCGAGACAGCGGAGCGCCTCTTCGTCGAGCTCGTAGAGTGTGTCGGTGCGGGCGTCGTAGAGCGCCGGAGTCTCGAGGCGCTTGAGGAAGCAGCCGGGCGCGAGCGCGAGAGCCGCCGCCGGCCCTGCGCTAGCGGCCATCCGGCTGCACCGCCGCGACGATCGCCTGCACGGTCAGGACCTTCCTGCGGAGCAGGTGGCGCAGCAGGCGGAACGCCCCGCACTCGAGCTCCTCGTCCTCGCCCTGCTTGTAGAAGGGGCAGTCGCTGCAGGCGATGCGCACGATGTCGGCGTCCGCCAGCTCCGCGCCCGGATCCGCCGGCAGCCGGGCCGCCGCCGCACGGAGCTTCGGAAAGGCCGCCGGTTCGTCGGTCACGCGTCCCATGGTAGCGTTGTCGCCCCCTTTGGCAAGGGGGCAGCGGGGAATCTCGAGAGCAGACGTCTCCTCCGGGACGAGACGCCAGTAGAAATGCGGGGGCGAATTCCAGTACACTCGACCCATGGAGACCGATTTCGCCCTGTCGCGGGACGAGCGCGTCCCGCGCGAGGAGCTGGCCTGGCGGCGCGAGCGCTGCCGCTGGGCGCTTGCCGGCGAGGCGCCGGAGGCCGGCGGGCTGCTCGTCTTCTCGCGGCTCAACATCTACTACCTCACCGGGACCTACGGCGCCGGCGTGCTCTGGCTGCCCCTCGAGGGCGAGCCGGTGCTGGCCTGCCGGCGCGGCATCGAGCGGGCGCGCCTGGAGTCGCCCCTCGAGCGCATCCTTCCCTTCCGGTCCTTCCGCGAGCTGCCGGCGCTGCTCTCCGGCGCGGACTCGCCGCTGGCGGCCGTCATCGCCGCGGAGATGGGCGGGATCACCTGGGCGCTGGGCCGCACACTCGACGAGCACCTGGCGCCGGCGCGGCTGGTCCCCGGCGACCGCGCGCTCTCGCTGAGCCGCTCGGTCAAGTCCCCCTGGGAGCTGGAGATCATGCGCGCCGCGGGGGCCGACCACGACCACTGCCTGCGCGAGCTGGTGCCGCCGCTCATCGCCGCCGGGATGAGCGAGCGGGACATCGCGCACCACGTCTGGATGACGCTCTTCGCCTCCGGCCACCAGGGCCTGCTGCGGATGGAGAACTACGGCGAGGAGGTCTTCCTCGGGCACGTCTCGGCCGGCGACAGCGGCAACTACCCGAGCGTCTTCAACGGCCCGGTCGGCCTGCGGGGCGAGCACCCGGCGATCCCGCACATGGGCTCCTCGCGCACCTGGGAGCGCGGCGAGCCGCTGGTCTGCGACATCGGCTTCGTGCGCGAGGGCTACCACACCGACAAGACGCAGGTCTACTTCGCGGGGCCGCGCACCGCCATCCCGGAGCGCGCCCAGGCGGCGCACGACTTCTGCGTCGAGGTGCAGGCCTGGCTCGCGGAGCGACTGCGGCCCGGGAGCATCCCCTCCGAGCTGGCGGCGCACTGCTTCGCCTGGGCGGAGCAGGCGGGGTGGGCGGAAGGCTTCATGGCGCTCGGCGGCAACAAGGTGCGCTTCGTCGGGCACGGCATCGGCCTCGCGATCGACGAGCAGCCGGTCCTCGCGAAGGGGTTCGACGCGCCGCTGGAGGAAGGGGTGGTGCTGGCGCTGGAGCCCAAGCTCGGCATCCCGGGGTTCGGCATGGTCGGCGTCGAGAACACGTTCGAGGTCACGCCGGACGGCGGGCGCTGTCTGACCGGGGACGCCTTCGACATCGTCTGCGTCGAGCGCTGACGCGACCAAAGATCCGCGCGTAGGCGCGGATCAGAAGGGCAGACTTGCTAGTGTGCTACGCTCAATTCCAGCTCTTCCTCGTGCTCCCGTCGCAGCACGTGCTTCGCACGTTTTCTGCCAAGTCCTCCGGTGTCAACGTGCTTTGTAACCACCCTCATTCAAAGCAGATCAACAGGTGCTACCCTGCCGGATCCGCGCGCACGCGCGAATCGGGGTGACGCGACCGTGGATCTCGAGGACCTCGCCGCCCGCCTGCGGGAGTTCGCTCGCGAGCGCGACTGGGAGCAGTTCCACGCCCCGAAGAACCTGGCGATGGCGCTCGCGGTCGAGGCGGCCGAGCTGATGGAGCGCTTCCAGTGGCTGAGCGAGAAGGAGAGCGCGACGTTGCCCGCGGAGGAGCTGGCCCGGGTGGCCGAGGAGCTGGCCGACGTGTTCATCTTCACGGTGCGGCTCGCCGACCGTCTGGGCGTGGCGCTCGAGCCGGCCGTTGCGGCCAAGATCCGGGCGAACGCGGCGAAGTACCCGGTGGAGAAGTGCCGCGGCAGCCATCGCAAGTACACGGAGTACGCGTGAGCGGGGGGGGCGCCCGGGCGCCGCGGCGCGGGGAACCCGGCGCCCGCACCGGAGTCTGAGTGAACATGCGGCGGACGGTCTCGATCGCGCTCGCGCTCCTCGGCGCCCTCGGGGCGGCGATCCAGTCCGGCATGCTGCTGGCGCGCGGCCAGGCGATCTGCTTCAACGAGGGCTGCCGCATCGTCGAGGGGCTGACGCGGGTCTCGCCCCTGTACATCAACCTCGCCGGACTGGGCTTCTTCCTCCTTGTCGCCGCCCTCGCATGGCGGGCGCCGGCGACGGCGGGGGC
This sequence comes from bacterium, assembly GCA_036524115.1. NCBI lineage: Bacteria > bacterium. The sequence continues at coordinate 23,545 of DATDCY010000134.1, forward strand.
GACGCGGCGCCTGCTCGGCGTCCTGCTGCTCGCCGGCGTCGGCGCCGAGGCCGTGCTCTTCGGCTACCAGCTCTATGTCGCACGGGCCTTCTGCAGCTGGTGCCTGGTCGTCTTCGCGCTCGTCGCGCTCCTCAACCTTCTGGCGGGCGGGCGCCAGGCGCTGCGCGCGGCGGCGATCTTCGCGGCGGCCCTCGTCGCCTTCTCGGCGCTGCGCTTCGGCGTGATGCGGCCGGCGGCGGGCGGGCGGGCCCTCGACCGTGGCACCTACGGCGTGCGTCGCTGCGACGACCCGGCCAAGCAGCTCTATCTCGTCTTCTCCTCGACCTGTCCGCACTGCGCCGAGGTCCTGCGCACGCTCGAGTCCTGCAACAGCTGCAACTTCCACTTCAACCCGATCGACCAGATCACGGACCTCGCCCTCCCCGGGGTGGAGCGCGCGGCCGCCTGGGACCCGGCGGTGAACCGCGAGCTGCTGGCGCTGCTCGGCATCGAGGAGGTGCCGGTCCTGCTCGTGCCGGGCCCGGAGGGGATGTCGATCATCCGCGGCGAAAAGCGCATCCTGGCCTTCATCCGCGCCGAGTGCTTCCGCAGGGAGCCGGTGCTCAACGTCGACCCCTCGCGGGCGCTCGACGCCGACGTCCTCAAAGTGTTCCGCGCCGACGACGACGGCTGCAACGTGCAGCTCGACTGCGGCCCGGACGGAAAGCCGAGGCAGAAATGAACGACGCAGCGCCCACCTATCGTCACACGCAGATCGGCTGGTCCCTGCTGGCGGTGCTCCTGGCGGGGGCCGCGCTCGTGGGCTTTGCCGCGAGCCGCACCGGGTGGAGTCCGGCCGCGTGGTCCGTGTTCGCGTTCCTCGGCATCGTCGCCGCGCTCTTTTGCACGCTGACCGTCGAGGTCGTCGGCGGCGACGTGCTGCTGCGCTTCGGGCCGGGGCTGATCCGCCGCCGCATCGCGCGGGCGGAGATCGCCCGCGTCGAGGTCGTGCGCAACCCCTGGCACTTCGGCTGGGGGATCCGCTTCACGCCCTACGGCTGGCTCTTTTCCGTCTCCGGGTTCGACGCGGTGGAGGTCGGCCTGATTTCCGGCAAAGCCGTGCGCATCGGCACCGACGAGCCGCAGGCGCTCGCGGCGGCGATCCGCGCGGTGGGCGGCTTCAAGCTCTAGAGTCCGGGAGGGAGCCTGGGGTGTCGATAGATCTGATGAAGGGCGACCTGGTGCGCCATGCGCGCCGCGGTCCCGGCGTCGTCGAGGAGACCGCCGGGTACGGCGACACCCAGTCCGCCGGCGTGCTCTTCGCCCGCGGGCCGGAGCGGGCGACGGTGCCGAGCGCGGAACTCACCCTCCTCACGCCGGCGGAGTCCGAGGCCTACGACCTGGCGCGGCTCGCCCTCGCCCAGCGCGAGCGCGAGCAGGCCCCGGCCGCCCGTCTCGGCAGGCGCTGGCAGGGCGGGGAGATCGTGCTCAAGCCGCAGGACCCGGCCCAGGCCGCGAAGACGCTGCCGATCGACGCCTTCTTCCACAAGATCGTCATGGTGCGCGACCGCCTGCGGGTGCTCGAGGCGCAGATCAACGCCCACAAGGGCCTCGCGGATGCCGAGAAGGTCGAGCTGCAGCAGTACATCACGCGCGTCTACGGCTCGCTGACGACGTTCAACGCCCTCTTCCAGGACAAGCAGGACTGGTTCGTCGGCCAGAAGGGGGAGCGGGAGTAGCGTTCGGGCCGCTCACTCCTCCCGGTACCCGCGGAGCTTCTCCGCGATCTTCTCCTCGAGGGCGCGCACCTTCGAGCCGGCCTCGTCGGCGGCCCCGCGCAGCGCGGCGAGCTTGTCCTCGGCGGCCGAGAGCGCCGTCGTCCACTTGGCGCGCAGCTCCGCCTCCTTCGGCTGGTTGTAGCCGACGGTCCCGATGTTCCGCCGCAGGCGCTCCTCCTCCTCGGCGAGGCGGCGCATCTGCTCCTGCCCCTCGTTGATCTGGCGCTGCAGCGCGGCCTTCTCCGCCGCCAGGTCGCCGATCTCCGCGAGGAAGCGCCGGGTCGCCTCGGAGAGGTACGGCCCCGCGGCGAAGAAGCGCAGCCGGGTCTCGTCCTCGTTGGCGAGGTAGACCGCCTCGCCGATCTCGCGACGCTCCTCGACGAGGAACTCCTTCGTCTCCCCCGGCGCCAGCGCGATCTCGAAGCGGTAGCTCCCGGCGACCTCCTTGAGCGGCTTCTCGGGCTTCGCGAGCTTGTAGAGCGGGTTGGCCGGCTGGTGCAGCCAGAGCGTCGTCGGCTCCTTGCCGCGATTGAGCAGCGTCCAGGTGTTCGCCAGGACCTCGCCGCGGGTGAGCTGCAGCACCCCGTCGACCACCTTCCCGCGGACGTAGGGCTCCTGGCGGGAGGAGACCCTGGGCGTCACGTCCACCGTCGCGTCGACGGCATACGGGACGACCTCCTGCCCCCCGGGGGCGAGCGTGTGGCCGAGGATTCCCTCGCCAAGCGAGGTGCTCCCCTCGAAGAAGGTGACCGCGCCGGCCTCGAGCGTCAGGTCCGTGTCGTTGGCGAGCACCCAGGCGTTGACGGGGCGCGGCGAGAACGAGGCCTGGTACACGAGCACGCGCTTGCCGGCGATGCGCTTCGAGACGATCGGCACCAGCGCCGCCTGCCCGCGCGGGATGCTCACGGGGTCGCGCGGCTCGTAGCTGAAGAGCTCGCCGACCTTCGCGCCCTGCGCCGCAGCGCCGGCGCTGGCCTCCAGCGCGTCGGCGAGCTGCGGCTCCTCGGCGGGCTGCTCGAGGCCGGCGTCCATGCTCTGCGCCGCGAAGCCGGCCACGGCGGGCGCCGGCGCGGGGGCCGCTGCCTGCATGCGCATCGACCTCTCCTTGCGCTCGAACAGCTGCTCGGCCTTCCGGGGGTAGGGCGGTGCGCTGCCTGCCGCCTCCGGCGCCGGCGCGGCCCCCCAGTTGACCGCCAGCTTCTCGAGGCCCGGCACCGGCACCTGCGGGCGCGGCACGTACAGGGGCGTGTACATGTCCATCGAGAACGAGAGCGGGTTGCCGGCGACGAAGGAGACCGAGACGTTCTCCCAGTCCTCCCCGCTGGTGTTCTCGGCCTGCGCCCAGCCTTGCAGGAGCGCCTTCTCGCGGTCGGCCGGATCCAGGATCAGGCGGTACGAGCACTTCCAGACCGGCATCTCGACGAGGTAGCCGACGCGCAGCTCGCGCTCGCCGCTCCCCGCCGCGGTGACCGCGAGGCGCTTGGCGTCGGCGCGCCGTCCCTCGAGCGCCAGGTCGAGCAGGCGCGCGACATCGGCGCGCAGCCCGTCATCGAGGATGGACAGCTCGGCGATGCCGGCGAGGTCGGCCGAGCGCACCGCGCCCGCGTCGGTCATGACCACGAGGCGGTGGCCCTGGCGCACGACGCGCCCGTCGGCCGACTCCGTGAACGGCTCGAGGCCGAGCACGCGCCCCGTGAGCTCCTCGCCCGAGACCTTCGCGGCGATCCGCGCCCCCTTGAGCTGAGGCAGAAACTCGCTGAGCGCGGCGGACTCGGGGATCTTGATCAGGATCTCCTGGAGCCTGCGGGCCAGCGGCTCGGCGCTGTCGTAGCGGACCGAGGTGATCGTGCCGCCGCCGAGGTCGACGGCGTAGAAGCTCGTGAGCAGGTCCTTCATCTGGTCGGTGCGGAAGCCGAAGGAGACGGTCGCGTCTCCGCTGACCTTCCCGCGCCGCTCGAGGTACCCCATCCCGTGCTTGTAGAGGACGACCTTGCGCACCGGCAGCGGGGCGTCGGCGGCCGCGGCGGGCGGGGCGCCCGCCGGCAGGACCAGCGGGGCGAGCGCGGCCAGGCACGCGAGGCGCGCGAGCGGTGCTCTCACGATCCGGGGGACGTCGACCATCGGTGTGCCTCCCATAGCCCGGCGGTTGATCGCGCGGCCGGGCGCCCGCGCGTCGGCGGCGCCTGCATTCCCTTCACCTCGCGGGCGATTCTCCGGCGGCGCGGCGCGCGAAGTCAAGGCGCCGCCGCTGCGGACGCTGTGGTAGATTCCCGCGCATGCCGATGGCACACGAGCAACGGGCGCCGGCGACGGCCGCCCCGCGACGCCGTCGCCACTGCGCGGCCGCCGCCGTGCTGGCCGCGCTGCTGGCCGCGGCGACCCTCGCGCTCTACTGGCGGATCGGCGGGAACGCCTTCCTCAACTACGACGACAACCTCTACATCACCGCGAACGAGCACCTGCGCGCCGGCCTGACCGCGAGATCGGCGGCCTGGGCCTTCACCAGCGTCGGCGCCAACTGGCACCCGCTGACGTGGATCTCCCACCTGGTCGACATGGATCTCTTCGGGCTGGACCCGCGCGGCCACCACCTGCACAACGCCGTGCTGCATGCGGCGAACGCGGCTCTGCTCTTCGCGGCCCTGCGGTCCCTCACCGGTGCGCTCTGGTCTCCCGTGCTCGTCGCCGCCCTCTTTGCGGTCCACCCGCTGCACGTGGAGTCCGTGGCGTGGGCCGCCGAGCGCAAGGACCTGCTCGCGGGCCTGTTCTGGGCGCTGGCGCTCCTGGCCTACGCGCGCTACGTCCGGCGCCCGAGCGGCGGCCGCTACGCCGCGGTCCTCTCCGCCTATGCCCTCGGGCTGATGTCCAAGCCGATGCTCGTGAGCCTGCCCGTGGTCCTGCTGCTGCTCGATCTCTGGCCGTTGGCCCGTCTCGGGCCGCCTGCGGGCGCGGCGGGAAGATGGCAAAAGCCGTTCCTCGAGAAGCTCCCGCTCCTCGCCCTCGCGGGCGCCTCCGCGGCGCTGGCCATCTTCGCGCAGCGCGGCGCGAACGCGCTGTTCTACGCGGAGGAGTACCCGCTCGGCGCCCGCGTGGCGAACGCGCTCACCTCCTACTGGGCCTACCTCGGGCAGACCGTGTGGCCCGTCGACCTGACGTTCTATCCCTTCGAGGGGTGGCGGATCCCGCCCTGGCAGTCAGCAGGGGCGGCCGTGGCGCTGGCGGTCGCGACCGCGGCGTTGGCGCTCGCCGCGCGCCGGCGCGGCTGGGCCGCCGTCGGCTGGCTCTGGTATCTCGTGACGCTCGTGCCGGTGATCGGGCTGGTGCAGGTCGGCGTGCAGGCGCGGGCGGACCGGTACACGTACATCCCGCTGACGGGGGTCTTCGTGGCAGCCGCCTGGTCGCTGCGCGAAGTCGCGCGCCAGTGGGCTCGCCTGCGCGTCCCGGTCGCCGCTGTCTGCCTCGCCGCCCTGGGTGCGCTCGCGGCGGCCACCTGGGCGCAGTGTAGATACTGGCGCTCGAACACGGCTCTCTTCGGCCACGCCGTCGCGGTTCAGCCCGACAACTGGATCGCGCTGAACAACCTCGGCAATGCGCTCCTGAACGAGAATCGCGTGAACGAAGGGCAGGCGCTGATCTCGCGCGCCTACAAGCTCAATCCCTACCTGCGCTTCGACCTGTTCATCCGTACGGGCGATGTCCAGGCCGGCGAGGGCCGCTTCGACGAGGCGCTCGCCAGCTATCGGCGGGCGCAGGAACTGATCCCCTACGACCGCATCGTGCAGGGCAAGATCGACGAACTCGCGCGCCGCCGCGGCCGGTGAGGACGGCGGCGCGCTGCCGCCCGACTCCTCACGCCTTCTTCGTCATCGTCCCGGCCGCCCCGCACTTCGGGCAGGCCTTCGGCTTGCAGCGCCCCTCCTTCGTGCAGCCGCACTTGTCGCACTTGAACGTCGCCATGCTCCGGTCACCTCCTCTCGAACCACTTTTCTTCAGGCGCGGGGGACCCAGGCGAGCGCGACCGTCGACACCGCGACGTCCTTCTTCTTCGGCGCGATCTCGACGGTCTCGAGCTGCTCGGTCAGCGGATCGACGGCCGCCTGGACCCGCGCGATCTCGTCGTCCATCGCGCGCTGCAGCTCGTCGCGCTGGGCGGCGAGCGCCTGCACGTTCTCCGCGGCGCGTCCGACGTCCTGCTGCTCCTTCATCGTGCGGCCGGCGCCGCGCACTGCGGTTGTGGCGCGGCCGATGCTGGCGGTGCTGACGGTCTTGCGCCCGAGGAACGCCCCGAGGATCGTCGCGCCGATCGAGACCGCGGTCTGGATCCCCTGCTGCGTGACCTGGGCCTTCTCGCGCTCGACCGCGGCCTCGGCCGTGCGGATGCGCTCCTCGAGGCGGGCGATGCGCGGCGCGTAGGTGCCGCGGACCTTCTCGACCACGCCGTCGCGCCTCTCGCGGGCCGCGGTCTGCAGCCGGATGCGGAAGTCGCGCTCGGTCTCGCCGGGCGAGGACACGACGCCCGAGGCGCGGCTGCGCAGCAGCCGCAGCCGGCGCGTGCGGTAGAGCCACTCCGCGTAGGCCTTGCCCCAGTCCCCGTAGCTGCGCCCCCTGGCGGCCTCGGTCGGCACCTCGCCGAAGGTCGCGTCGTCGTCCGCGGGCACGCGCTCGAGGTCCGCCTCGGCGATGGCGGCCGCCTCGGCGCCGTCCCAGTCCACGCGCGCCGCCGGGTCCGCGAGGACGGCCACCTGCTCTTCCGTCGCGACACCCGCCTTGGCGTCGGCGTAGTAGACCTTCGCGATCGCCAGGATCTTCGGCTCGTAGGAGAGACCGTCGGCCGGCCCGCGGGG
>DATDCY010000135.1 GCA_036524115.1 bacterium
GTCGCGTCGGCGGCCCCCGAGGCCGTCGCCGTCGACCGGCCGCTCTGGAATGCGACCTTCTCGAACGTCGGTGGCGGCCTCGAGAGCTGGCGGCTGAAATCCTACACCTACGCAAAGGGCGCCAAGGACGCCGCGGACGCCTCCATCGGCGGCACGCCCCTCGAGATCGTGCGCCCCGGTTCCGCCGCGCTGCCGCTCTCCTTCGTCTTCACCGACGCGGCGACGCAGGCCGCGTTCGCCCGGCCGCAACTCGTGCAACGGACCCCGACCGGCTTCACGCTCGCCGGCGCCGACGCCGGCGGGCTGCGGCTGACGCGCACCTACAGCTTCGATCCCGGTGGCTACCGCGGGGACGTCCTCATCACGCTGGAGAACGCCGGGGAGACCCCGCGCGCCGTGTCCTGGGAGATGGCGTTCGGGCCCGGCGTGGACCGGCATCTCCCGGAGAGCGCGAAGAACGACGAGGGCGTGACGTATCTCGCCGGCTCGAACCGCGACAGCGTCAAGGTCAAGAAGGTCGGCGAGGCCAAGGAGCTCGGCCCGGTCTCCTGGGTGGCCGTCGGCAACCGCTACTTCGTCGCCGCGCTGCTGCCGCTGGAGGGCTCGCTCTCGGCGTTCGCCCGGCGCACGACGCCGGCCGGCGAGGAGATCGGCGTGCACTCGCAGCTGGCCGCGCTCGGGCCGCGCCAGTCCGTGACCTACCGCGTCGCGATGTATCTCGGCCCGAAGGACCGCAAGGTGCTGGCGGCCGCGGCCAAGGGCCTCGAGCTCACTGTCGACTACGGCTGGTTCTGGTGGCTGGCAATCCCCTTCCTGGGCATCCTGCAGTTCTGCTACGGCTTCCTCAGGAGCTATGGGCTGGCGATCCTCGCGCTCACCTTCCTCGTCAAGGCCGCCCTCTTCCCGGTCAGCTTCAAGATGTTCCGGTCCATGAAGAAGATGCAGGAGCTGCAGCCGAAGATGGCCGCGCTCAAGGCCAAGTTCAAGAGCGACAACCAGGGGCTCCAGCAGGCGACCATGGCCCTGTACCGCGAGCACAAGGTCAACCCGATGGCCGGCTGCCTGCCGATGGTCGTGCAGATCCCGGTCTTCTTCGCGCTCTACAAGGTGCTCTACAACGCGATCGAGCTGCGCGGCGCGGGCTTCCTCTACATCCCGGACCTCTCGCTGAAGGACCCGTACTACATCACCCCGATCCTGATGGGCGTGACGATGCTCATCCAGCAGCGGATGACGCCGACGGCAGGCGATCCGGCGCAGGCGAAGATGATGATGTTCATGCCCGTGATCATGACGGCCATGTTCATCAACTTCTCGTCCGGGCTCGTCCTCTACTTCCTCTTCTCCAACCTGCTCTCGATCGCGGAGCAGAAGGTCTTCCGGGTCCTCGGCGCGCGCGGGCAAGCCGCGACGGCGGCGGTCGTCGACGAGGCCGGGGGCACGGGGAAGAAGAAGCGCCTGCCGCGCGCCTAGCCCACAGTGCCACACCGTTCACTGTGATGGCTTCGGGGTCCTGTCGCTGCGGACCCCCGTCGTGCTCCCTTTCGGTCCGCCCGCCGGGGGGCCCCCCCTTCGCGCCACCCCTCCGCCGTGCCGATGCCTGGGAACCTGGAACGCCGCTGCAACTGCGGGCGTGAGGCTTCAGTGAGCGACACGATCGCGGCGATTGCCACCGGCGCGGGCTGCGGGATCGGCATCGTGCGCATCAGCGGCCCCGAGGCGCTCGCGGTCGGGTCGCGCGTGTTCCGGGGCAGGGGAGGGCGCGCGCTCGATGCGGCGCCGCCCCTGCGCCTCATCCTGGGCACGGTGGTGGACCCCGAGAGCCGACGGCAGATCGACGAGGCATTCGCGGTGCGGATGCGCGCGGGGGGTTCCTACACCGGAGAGCCGACGGTCGAGCTGCAGTGCCACGGTGGACGCGCAACACTCGACGCGGTGCTGCGCGCCGTCATCGATGCCGGCGCCCGCCTGGCAGCACCGGGGGAGTTCACGAAGCGCGCGTACCTCGCCGGCCGCATCGACCTCTCGCAGGCGGAGGCGGTGGCGGAGCTCATCGCCGCCCGGACGGACGCGGCGCGACAGGCGGCGCTCTCGCGGCTGCACGGAGGTCTCGGGGAGCGCGTGCGGGCGATCGCCGGACGGCTTCTCGAGGAGATCGCGGCGGCCGAGGTCCTTCTCGATCACGGAGACGAGGACGTAGCCTCTGCCGGGCCCGACGCCGCGACGATCCGCTCGCTCGCGGCTGAACTGCGGGAAGTCGCGGCGCTCGGGCAGGGCCGTGACGAATACACCGGGGCCCGGCGGGTGGTGATCGCCGGCAGGACCAACTCTGGAAAATCAAGTCTTTTCAATATGTTATGCTCACGAGAGCGCTCCATAGTCTCGCCGGAACCTGGGACGACCAGGGATTACATAGAAGAGCGCCTCCCGATGGAGGGTGCTCTGGTCACGCTGGTCGACACCGCCGGGATGCGGGAGACCAGGAGCCCCGTCGAACGGGAAGGGATCAAGAGGGGCCGGCAGCAGATGGTCGATGCCGATCTGCTGATCCTGACGGTCGACGCCGCGGCGCCGCTGGCCGCTGATGATCTGGCGCTCATCGAACAGTTCCGGGCGGGCACGCCGCTCGTCGTCCTCACGAAGTCCGACCTGCCCATGGGATTCGATCGCCGTGACCTTGAACTGGCATGCCCGGGACTGCCGATCTTCTCGCTGTCGACGCTGGACCGCGGCAGTTGCGCTGATCTGACCCGCGCCGTCGCCGAGCGCTGCCGGGAGCGCTCCCAGGACGGCGATGCCGCGGCGCCGAACCTCCGCCACCGAGAGTCGCTGCGCGCCGCGGCCGGCGCCGCGGAGCGGGCTGCCGGTCTCCTCGCGGACGACGCCGGCACCCTCGACCAGGTGGCGGCCGAGCTGCGCTGGGCGACGGCTTCCCTCGGGGCGATCACCGGCGAAACGGCAGGCGAAGAGATCGTGGACCGCATCTTCTCGCGCTTTTGCATCGGGAAATAGGGGAGGGGAGGGTGAAGGAGTCTTCACGCGATCTCCTCGTGAAGGGGGCTGCGCGCATGGGCGTCGCCCTGACGGACGATGCCGTATCGCTGTTCGGCATCCTGCTCTCCCTGCTCCAGACCTGGGGGAGCCGGATCAACCTCACCACGCGCCTCGGGGAGCAGGAGATCATCGTCCATCACTTCCTCGACTCGCTGGCTGGAGCGGGAGTGCTTTCCGGGACTCCTGCAGCGCGGGTGATCGACCTCGGAGCGGGAGCGGGGTTCCCCTCGTTCCCCCTGAAGTTCGCGCTGCCCGGACTGCGCATCACCCTTGCCGAGAGCATTCGGAAGAAGGTCGCCTTCTGCAGCGAAGTGATTCGCGCCACCGGCTGCGCGGAGATCGAGGCACTCTGCGCCCGGGCGGAAGATCTGGCGCGGCAGAAGTCGCACCGCGAAGCCTACGACTGGGCGGTGAGCCGCGCTCTGGGAAGCGCAGCCGCCGTCCTCAGGCTGGCTCTGCCGCTCCTGGCGCCGGGCGGGCGCGCCCTGATCTACAAGGGAGCGCCGACGACGCAGGAGCTCGACGAACTGGGACGCGCTTGCGGCGCGATCGGCGCCGCCTGGAGCCTGAGCGAAGTCGAGATTCCCTTCCTCGAGGCAAGGCGCTCGCTGATCATCGTCACCACCGCCTGAGATACAGAACCTGCCCCGTCCCTGGCTTCGATGTTCCACGTGGAACCTTTTTCCACGCGACAGCACCCTGCGATGTTCCACGTGAAACATCCGCCGCAAGCTGCCGTTGGCCGGTCCCTTTTCTCTCCATCGTTTCTGTGTTAGCATCCGGCTCGCTTTCGGCTCGGAGCGGTCGCTGGCGGGCGGTTCCGCGGGGGGATGTCGCGTGGCGAGGATCATTGCGGTAGCCAACCAGAAGGGCGGGGTGGGCAAGACCACGACCGCCATTAACCTGGCAGCCGCCCTCGCGATCGCTGAGAGACGGACGCTCCTCATCGACATCGACCCGCAGGGCAACGCCACCAGCGGCACGGGCGTCAACAAGCACGAGATCGCACTGAGCATCTACCACGTGCTCATCGGCGAGCGCACCCTCCCCGAGGTCACGCAGCGGACGGCGATCCCGTCGCTCTCGGTGGCGCCATCGAACATCAACCTCATCGGTGCCGAGCTGGAGCTGGTGAATCTTCCGGAGCGCGAGACGCGCCTGCAGGAGGCAATCGCCCCGTACCGCGACGACTACGACTTCATCATCATCGACTGCCCGCCTTCGCTTGGCCTGCTGACGGTCAACGCGCTCACCGCCGCCGGCAGCGTTCTCGTCCCGCTCCAGTGTGAATACTACGCGCTCGAGGGCCTGACCGAGTTGCTCAACACGATCGGCCTGATCCGGGCGAGCTTCAACGATTCGCTGCGGATCGAGGGTATCCTGCTGACCATGTACACCACGCGCACCAACCTCACGAAGCAGGTCGAGGACGAGGTCCGGGAGCACTTCCCGACGGAGGTCTTCAAGACGGTCGTCCCCCGCAACGTCCGGCTCAGCGAGGCGCCGAGCTTCGGGCAGCCGGTCATTCTCTACGACGCCCGCTCGAAGGGCGCCGAGTCCTACCTCATGCTCGCCGAGGAGATCATCAGCCATGACCAGAAGAGCGCTGGGGCGGGGGCTGGGAGCCCTCATCCCCCAGAGAACGCCTGACCAGCACCCCACGGCTGCCACGCCGCCACAGGCCGGTCTCCTCCAGCTCGAACTGTCGAAGATCGTCCCGAGCCCGCACCAGCCCCGCAAGGAGTTCCCCACCGACAAGCTCAACGAGCTGACCGCGTCAATCGCCGCCAAAGGGGTGATCCAGCCCATCATCGTCCGCCCGCTCGATGACGGCCGTTACGAGCTGATCGCGGGCGAGCGCCGCTGGCGGGCCGCGAAGCAGGCGGGCCTTGCACGAATCCCCGCAGTGGTGCGGAGCGTCGAGTCGGCGGACGCCATGGAGATGTCGCTGATCGAGAACGTTCAGCGCGAGGATCTCAACCCGATCGAGACCGCGCGCGGCTACCAGCACATCGCGGACACGCTGGACTTCACGCACGAGGAAATCGCCGCCCGGGTCGGCAAGGACCGTTCATCGGTGACCAACCTCATTCGCCTGCTGACGCTTCCTGAGGAAATCCAGGGCGACGTCGCTTCCGGGGTGCTGAGCATGGGCCACGCGAGGGCCATTCTCGCGATTCCCGGCCGCGATGGCCAGCTGGCGGCAAGAAGAGCAATTCTCTCGAAGGGGCTATCGGTGCGGGAGGCCGAGAAGCTCGCAAAGCGTGCGGGGAAGGCCCCAAAAGTCGGCAGCGACGGCCACAAAGACAAGAAAGACATATATATCAATGAGTTAGAGGAATCGATTCGGAGGGCGCTTGGTACCAAGGTGGCCATCCGCCACCGTGGCAAGCGCGGTGTGATCGAGCTGCACTACTTTTCGCTGGACGAACTCGATCGCCTGGCGCAACATCTTCGGTCATCATAAGGAGTCGACATGGCGCTCTCGACGCGGCTGTTCGGGGAGGAGGAACGCTCCATGAAGAAGGATCGCATGCCTTCGCCGGCGGGCGGCGGCAACCTCAACGCCTTTCTCGGAGAGGGCACGAGCTTCAAGGGCATCTTGACCTTCGAGGGCACGGTCCGGATCGACGGCCGGCTCGAGGGGGAGATCTTCACGAAGGACATGCTCGTGATCGGCGAGGGCGCCCAGGTGAACGCGGTCATCCACGCCGGGGTCGTCGTGATCGGCGGGACCGTGCACGGGAACGTCACCGCCGAGCGCAAGATCGAGATCCATCCGAGCGGCCGCCTCTACGGCAACATCTGCACGCCGTCGCTCGTGATCGAGGAGGGAGTCATCTTCGAGGGCAACTGCACGATGGGGCGCGCCGCGGCGCAGGGCGCGGAAGCCCCGGCCGGCGAACCGAGCCTTGACCAGGAACGGCTGCTGGCGCGCTAGCGCTTTCGGGCACATGCGGCGGCAAAAATGTCCTTGACAGACATGCTCACATTTGCTTTAACATCCAACCGTTTTCCCGGTCTTGGCTGTTAACCGCGGGGAGATGGCGCATGCTCAGCATCAACTGGACTTTCTTCGCTCAACTCGGGTTCTTTCTCGCCTTCATGGTGATCGTCAATCTCTTCCTTTTCCGCCCGATGCGCGCGTACCTCGCGCGCCGGCGCCGGACCATCGACAATCTCAGGGCAGACGCCGGCGGCTCCGAGGCCGCCCTCGGCGAGCTCTCGGCGGACTACACGCGCAGGATGACCGCGGCCCGGGAAGAGAACCTCTCCTGCCGCGCAGACGTGCGCAAGGAGGCGCTCGCCGAGCAGCGGGCGGCGATCGAGGAGGCCAAGCGCCAGGCGATCCTCACCATCGACGCGGCGGAGGACGACCTGAAGAAGGAGGTCGAGGCCGCGCGCGCGCACCTTCGCAACGAGATGCGGGCTCTCAGCAACGGCATCGCCGCGAAGGTCCTCGGGAGGGCGGTCTGATGCGGCGGCTGCGCAGTGCCGCCGCCCTCGTCCCCGCCGTGCTCCTCGTCGCCGCCGCCGCGTTCGCCTCGGAGGGCGGCGGCCACGAGGCGATGCCGCTCGACAAGATCCTCTGGGAGATGGGGATCAAGGTCCTCGATGTCGCGATCATCGCCTTCTTCGCGTTCAAGTACCTCTCCAAGCCGATCACGCAGGCGATGGCCGCGCGCAGCGACGCGGTCCGCGCCGCCGTCGAGGAGGCCACCGCCGGCCGGCGCGCCGCGGAGGCCCGCCTCGCCGAGTTCCAGGCGAAGGCCGCCGGGCTCGAGGCCGAGATCGAGGCCATGCGCGTGCAGGCCTCGGCCGACATGGAGCGCGAGCGCGCGCTGCTCATCGAGGAGGGCCGCACGGCCTCCGAGCGCATCGCCCAGCACGCGCGCGACACGATCCGCCAGGAGGTCGCCAAGGCGCGGGCCGAATTGCACCGCGAGGCGGCGCAGCTGGCCGTGCAGGCGGCCACCGCGAGCGTGAAGGCCCAGATCACCGCGGCGGACCACCAGCGCATCCTCGACGAGTACGCTGCGTCGCTCGAGGGCGGCCGATGATCTCGCGCACGGTCAGCCGCCGCTACGCCAAGTCGCTCGTGGCCGTCGCGCTCGAGCGGGGCGCCGCGCTCGAGCAGGTCCTGACCGACCTCGAGAACGCCGCCGCCTTCCTCGCCGACCAGCCGCGCATTCTCGAGCTCTTCACCAACCCGATGCTCCCGCTCAACCGGCGCCTGGAGGCGCTCGAGCGCTTCCTCGGCGCCTCGCAGCTGCAGCCGCTGAACCAGAACTTCCTGCGGCTGCTCCTGCGCAAGGGCCGGATCGAGATCCTCGGCGACGTGGTCGAGGAGTTCCGCGCCCTGGCCGACGCCCAGGCCGGCATCATCCGCGCCAGCGTCACCTCCGCCGCCGCGCTCGCCGACGACGTCGTCGAGCTGATCCGCTCGCGGCTGGCCACGCGCTTCGGCAAGAAGGTCATCCTCTCGCTCGCCGTCGAGCCCGAGCTCATCGGCGGGCTGGTGGTCAAGGCGGGCAGCCTGACGTTCGACGGCGCCATCCGCTCGCAGCTCAGGGCCATTCAAAGTCAACTCCTGGAAGGAGTGTCCCTCTCATGATGATCAAGCCCGAAGAGATCAGCCAGGTCCTCAAGTCCGAGATCGAGGCCTTCGAGAAGAGCGTCGCGGTCGAGGAGACCGGGACCGTCCTGTCCGTCGGCGACGGCATCGCGCGGGTCTACGGCTGCGAGAAGGTCATGTACGGCGAGCTGCTCGAGTTCCCGGGCGGCATCTTCGGTCTGGCGATGAACCTCGAGGAGCACAGCGTCGGGGTCGTGCTCCTCGGCGACGACCGCGCCATCAAGGAGGGTGACGAGGTCCGCCGCACCAAGCGGATCATGGAGGTCCCCGTCGGCGACGCGCTCGTCGGCCGCGTGGTCAACGCGCTCGGCCAGCCGATCGACGGCAAGGGGCCGATCGCGGCCAAGGAGTTCTTCCCGGTCGAGCGGCTCGCCCCCGGCGTCATCGACCGCGCGCCCGTCAAGGAGCCGCTCCAGACCGGCATCAAGGCCATCGACGGCATGATCCCGATCGGCCGCGGCCAGCGCGAGCTGATCATCGGCGACCGCCAGACCGGCAAGACCGCCATCGCCATCGACACGATCCTCAACCAGAAGGGCGGGGACGTCATCTGCATCTACGTCGCGATCGGCCAGAAGGCCTCGACGGTCGCCGGCGTCGTCAAGACCCTCGAGGACTACGGCGCGATGGACTACTCGATCGTCGTCGCGGCCAACGCCTCCGACCCCGCGCCGCTGCAGTACCTCGCGCCCTACTCGGGCTGCGCGATGGGCGAGTACTTCCGCGACACCAAGCGCCACGCCCTGATCATCTACGACGACCTCTCCAAGCAGGCCGCGGCCTACCGCCAGCTCTCCCTGCTGCTGCGCCGCCCCCCCGGCCGCGAGGCCTACCCGGGCGACGTCTTCTACCTGCACTCGCGCCTGCTCGAGCGCGCCTCGAAGCTCAACCAGGAGAAAGGCGGCGGCTCGCTCACCGCGCTGCCGATCATCGAGACGCAGGCCGGCGACGTCTCGGCCTACATCCCGACGAACGTCATCTCCATCACCGACGGCCAGATCTTCCTCGAGGCCAACCTCTTCTACTCCGGCATCAAGCCCGCGATCAACGTCGGCATCTCCGTCTCGCGCGTCGGCGGCAGCGCCCAGGTCAAGGGCATGAAGAAGGTCGCCGGGCGCCTGCGCCTCGACCTGGCCCAGTACCGCGAGATGGCGGCCTTCGCGCAGTTCGGCTCGGAGCTCGACGCGGCCACGCAGGCCCAGCTCAACCGCGGCC
Source organism: bacterium (assembly GCA_036524115.1). NCBI lineage: Bacteria > bacterium. The sequence continues at coordinate 8,906 of DATDCY010000135.1, forward strand.
AGCGCATGGTCGAGGCCCTCAAGCAGGACCAGTACCAGCCGATGCCCGTCGAGCGGCAGATCGTGACGATCTTCGCCGGCACCAACGGCTACTTCGACACGCTCCCGGCGAACAGGGTCCGCGACTTCGAGAAGGCGCTGCTCGACCATATCGACACCGCCGCCCCGGAAGTCTACCGCGAGATCCTCGAGAAAAAGGAACTCGCCGGGGACGCCGAGAAGAAGCTGCGCGCGCTGATCGAGACCTTCAAGGGGACGTTCGCCGCCTAGCGCGGCCGCGCTCGGACCAGGGACCCGGGGAGAGACGGCGATGGCGAGCCTCCGCGACATCCGGCGGCGGATCAAGAGCGTCAAGAACACGCAGCAGATCACCAAGGCCATGAAGATGGTCTCGGCGGCGAAGCTGCGCCGCGCCCAGGAGCGGGCGCTGGCGTACCGCGACTACGCCGACGGCGTCCGGGAGGTGGCCGTGCACCTGGCCGAGCTCGGCGGCGCCGAGGGCAACCCGCTCGCCGAGAGCCGGGAGACGAAGCAGATCGACCTGATCGTCGTGACCTCCGACAAGGGGCTCTGCGGCAGCTTCAACTCCAACGTGCTCAACGCCGCCTCGCGCTTCATCCGCGAGCGCGCCGGCATGCCGGTCGGCGTCGTGGCCGTCGGCAAGAAGTCCCGCGACTTCGCGCGCCGCCGCGGCTGGGAGATCGCCGGGGAGCACCTCGACACCTTCCGCGGGGTCAACCGCGCCCTTGCCGTCGCCATCGCGGGGCAGGCCACCGGCCGCTTCCTCGAGGGGCAGAGCGACGAGGTCTGGCTGCTCTACAACGAGTTCGTCTCGGTCATCGCGCAGAAGGTCGTCCTGCGCCGCCTCCTGCCGCTCGAGGGGGCGGGGGAAGGAGAGGCCGCGGGAGACGCGATCTTCGAGCCCGACCGCGCCAGCATCGCCGCCCAGCTCTTTCCCGAGCTGGTCACGAGCCAGGTCTTCCGCGCCCTGCTTGAGAGCTCCGCGAGCGAGCACGGCGCGCGCATGGCCGCGATGGACGCCGCCTCGCGCAACGCCGGCGAGATGATCGCGAAGCTCACCCTGACGTACAACCGCGCCCGCCAGGCCGTCATCACCAAGGAGCTGATCGAGGTGGTGAGCGGCGCCGACGCACTGGCCGGCTGATGCTGATCGACTGACACGAGAACGCCGAGGGGGCAGACGTCAGTCTGTCCCCGGACGAAGCGCACGGTAAGGAGGACGCAAGGATGAAGGAAGGCCGCGTTGCCCAGGTGATCGGCCCGGTCGTCGACGTCGAATTCGAGCCCGGCACGCTGCCGTCGCTCATGAACGCGCTGGTCATCCAGCAGGAAGTCGCGACCGCGCGCGGCACCGAGAAGATCGACACCGTCCTCGAGGTCGCCCAGCACCTCGGCGAGAACACGGTGCGCACGGTCTCGATGAAGCCCACCGAGGGCATGGTCCGCGGCATGACGGCGCGCGACACCGGCGCGCCGATCTCGACGCCGGTCGGCCGCGAGGTCCTCGGCCGGATCCTCAACGTCGTCGGCGAGCCCGTGGACACGATGGGGGCGCTCGACGTCAAGAAGCGCTCGCCGATCCACCGCGCGGCGCCGGCGATGACCGAGCTCTCGACGACGACCCAGATGTTCGAGACCGGCATCAAGGTCATCGACCTGCTCGAGCCCTACACCAAGGGCGGCAAGACCGGCCTCTTCGGCGGCGCGGGCGTCGGCAAGACCGTGCTCATCATGGAGCTGATCAACAACGTCGCCATGAGCCACGGCGGCTTCTCGGTGTTCGCCGGCGTCGGCGAGCGCACCCGCGAGGGCAACGACCTGTTCCGCGAGTTCGTCGAGTCCAAGGTCATCAACCTCGGCGAGAAGTTCTACGAGCACTGGAAGGCCAGCGGCGAGTTCGACCTGACGAAGGCCGACCCCGCCTCGCGCGCCAAGAGCAAGGCGGCGCTCATCTACGGCCAGATGACCGAGCCCCCCGGCGCCCGCCTGCGCGTCGGCCTCACCGGCCTGACCGTCGCCGAGGCCTTCCGCGACGACGAGGGCACGGACGTGCTGCTCTTCATCGACAACATCTTCCGCTTCACGCAGGCCGGCTCCGAGGTCTCCGCGCTGCTCGGGCGCATGCCCTCCGCCGTCGGCTACCAGCCGACGCTCGCCACCGAGATGGGCGCCCTGCAGGAGCGCATCACCTCGACGCGCCGCGGCTCGGTCACCTCCGTGCAGGCGATCTACGTGCCCGCGGACGACCTGACCGACCCGGCCCCGGCGACCGCGTTCGCGCACTTGGACGCGACGACCGTTCTCTCGCGCCAGATCGCCGAGCTCGGCATCTACCCCGCGGTCGACCCCCTCGACTCCACCTCCCGCATCCTCGACCCGCGCATCCTCGGCGCCGACCACTACGAGACCGCCCGCGCCGTGCAGCAGGTGCTCCAGAAGTACAAGGAGCTGCAGGACATCATCGCCATCCTCGGCATGGAGGAGCTCTCGGAGGACGACAAGCTCACGGTCGCCCGCGCCCGCAAGATGCAGCGCTTCCTCTCGCAGCCCTTCCACGTCGCCGAGCAGTTCATCGGCATCCCGGGCAAGTACGTCAAGCTCGCGGACACCATCGCCGGCTTCAAGAGCATCCTCAAGGGCGAGCACGACCTGACCCCCGAGCAGGCCTTCTACATGCGCGGCGGGATCGAGGAGGTCGTCGAGGCCGCGAAGAGGCTGCGCGAGGAGGAGCCCGCGCAGACGGCCGCCAAGGAGTCGAAGGAGAAGAAGTAGGTGAGCACCGAGACCGCCGCCACCGGCCTGCTCGCGCTGAAGGTCCTCACGCCCGAGGGCTCGGTCGTCGAGGGGGACGTGTTCGAGGTGACGCTCCCGGGGAGCGAGGGCGAGCTGGGCGTGCTGCCCGCCCATGCCGCGCTGCTGACGCAGATCGTGCCGGGGGCGCTCGCCTACCGGGCCCCGGAGGGACCGGGCGTCATCGCCCTCGGCAAGGGCGTCGCCGAGGTGCGCGACGACCGGGTTATCGTGCTCGTCGAGCAGGCCGTCGCGGCGGAGGACATCGACGCCGCGGCGACCGAGGCGCGCCGCAAGCAGCTGCTCGCCGAGCGCGAGACGGTCGGGCTCACCGAGGAGCGGGTCGAGGAGATCGACGAGGAGCTCGCCCTCTTGGAAGTCCGCCTCCGCGTCGCCCGCCCGGAGGCCCATTAGCCCGGGTCACTCCGGAGGCCCAGCGCCCGCTGCGGCAATCTTCGCGGCAACGCCCTTCGGCGGGCGCTTCCATGGGGGCTCCGCCCCCTCTGGCGCGGCTGCCGCCGCTGTCACCCCCGATGCGAGCTATGACGCTCCTGCATGACCTGGGCAGCCAGTTTCCCGAATCTGCCTGTGATTGCGGCTGGCGCGTCGCTTCGCGACCGTCCCGCGCAGCGCTCCGGGCTGATCGGCGTCTTCGCGCCATCTCCCTCCGGGAAGGCCCCTGCCATCGCGCCTGTGCACGTGCCGGCCGGTCAACAGGGCTCCGGGGCTGGGGTGCCCGTGAACGGCCATAGGGAGCCGGCTGTCAACAGTGCGGGCCGGAAGGGCCGGCGACCTGGCTGTCGCGCTCGTCGAGTTGCGCTGCCCGCACATCGCGTGGCCGCGGCGCGACAGAAGTGAACGGGCACCGCAGCCCCGGGGCCCGACATTCGCACGGGGGGGACGTGGCGGTGGACGCACACGGCCTGATCCTCACGCAGCCGGCGCGGGGGTACCGCTACAGCCTCGACCCCTTCCTGCTCGCGGGCTTCTCCCGGCCGCGCGCGCGCGAGCGCATCCTCGACCTCGGCGCGGGGGTCGGCCTCCTCGGCCTGCTGCTCGCGCGCCGCGTCCCCACCGCCCGCGTCGTCGCGATCGAGCTGCAGGCGTCGCTCGCGCGCCACGCCGCCGCCAACGCCGCGGCCAACGGGCTCGCGGCTCGCTGCCACGTCATCCGCGCCGACCTGCGGGAGGCGCCGCGCTTCCTTCCCCCTGAGCACTTCGACCGCGTGGTCGCCAACCCCCCGTTCCGCAGGGCCGGCTCCGGCGCGGTGCCGCCGGACCCGGGCCGCGCCGCCGCAAGGATGGAAACGTCGTTCGCGATCGCCGATCTCGCGCGGGTCTCGGCGGCCCTGTTGCGCTTCGGCGGTGCACTGGACGTGATCCACCTCGCCGAGCGCCTCCCGGAGCTCATCGTCGGGCTGGCGGCGGCGGACATCGAGCCGAAGGTGCTCCGGTTCGTCGCCCCGCTCCCCGACGCGCCGCCCCGGCTGTGCCTTCTTACCGCCGTGAAAGGTGGCAGGCCCGGGCTGCGGGTGCTGCCCCAGCTCGCCGTGCACGATCGCCCCGGGCACCAGAGCGCCGAGCTGCTCGCGCTCGTGGACCAGGGCTGCGGCGGTGGGAGGTGAGGCGAAAAAGCCCAAGACGGCAATCAGTTGCGGCATCCCTGCAATTGGACTATATTGCGGCGCACGGAGGGGCGTCGACAGAATGGTTCCGGGCTTCAACACCGATTTCAAGTACCGCGGCCAGACCTTCCACGTGCAGACCGAGGACAACGGCACCGCCAATCCCGTCGTGGTAAGTCTCCTGTACCACAAGGGGGCGATCCTCGCGTCGCGCAAGACGTCGTACCGGGAACTGCTCGAGAAGCCCGACTGCACGGAGCGGCTCAAGGAGATGATGAAGGCGCAGCACAAGGCGCTGATGAAGGAGCTGCTCGCGGGCGCGTACGACGAGAAGATCCCCGGCGGCGCGACTGCGGCCGCACCGGCGCCGGCAGCCCCATCCGTGGCGCCACCCGCGCAGGCGGCGGCAGCTCCCGCGCCGTCGCCGGCGCCCGCGCCAAAGGTGCC
>DATDCY010000136.1 GCA_036524115.1 bacterium
GCCGGCGCAGGCTCCGCCTTGGGCTGCTCTGCGGCGGGCGCGGGCGCGGCTGCCGCCGGGGCCTCTTCGACAGCGGGCGCGGCAGCCGGGGGCGCGGCGGCGGGAGCAGGCTGCTCCGCGGCCTTCTTCGCGGCCTCCTCGGCCTTCACGGCCTCTTCACGGGCCTTTCTCTCGGCATCTTCCTTCGCCTTCTTCTCGGCCTCTTCCTTGGCCTTCCTGTCGGCCTCTTCCTTGGCCTTCTTCTCGGCCGCGGCCTTGCGCTCGGCCTCCTCGGCCTCCTTCTTCTTCCTGTCGGCTATCTTCTTGTCCAGCGAGGCAACCTTGTCCGCGGCCTGCTCGTTCTTCTTGTCCAGGTCGACGATCTTCTTCCACTCGGCGAGCGCGGCCTCCAAGTCGCCGCCCTTCTCCGCCTCCTGCGCCTTGGCGCGAATCTCGTCGATCTGCTTCTTGAGCGCGGCCGCCTTCTCGCGCTCCTGTGCCTCGCGCTTGGCCTTCTCGACCTCCTCGAGGCCCTTCTTGGCTCGCCTGTTGTCAGGCTGGATCTTGAGCACCTCGTTCCAGGAAGCGGTGGCCTTGTCGAACTCGCCGGCGTCAAGGCTTCTCTCCGCGGCGCCGTTGAGTTCGTCGACCCGCTTGGCCAGGGCCTTGCCCGAGGCGGCGGCCCCCTGCCCGAGGTCGAGGGACAGCCGGTCGACGACCTGCTGGAACATCAGGCGCGCCGTGTCGTCGATCCCCTTGCGCCCCGCGAACGGCGTCTCCTGGCTCGTCTGCTTCACGTTGATGCGCCAGACCCGCTTGACGGGCGTGAAGCTGTCGATGGTGGGATACGCCTTCTCGCGCGCATCCAGAAGGTTGAAGGACGCCGAGACCACGGTGATCGTCGACTTGTCGACCTTGTCCTCGTCGTAGTTCTCGAGGCGTCCGATGAGGATGCATTCAGTGCCGGAGAGCTGGCCGAGCTTGGTGGCGATGAGCGCGCCGTCGACCGGGGCCTTGGGCTTCTTCTTCAGCCCCAGCTCTTCGCCCGCGCGGGTCATAAGGTCCTTGGCCTGGTCTTCCTCGACGATCACGACCTTCTCAAAGCCGCTGCGCAGGTTGAGGATGTCCACGAGCTGGCTGGTGAACGGGGTCTCGACCCCCTTGGCCTTGCCGCCGGGCGCAATGTTCTCGAGCGGCCAGACGAGGACGCTCTTGATCGGCTTGAGCCCCTTGCTCGGGTCCCCGCCCACGTTCGCGTCGTCGAGCAGGTAGGCGTTCATCTGGACCTTGCCGGGGCTGCAGGCAACAAGCGGCAGCAGCGCTGCGACCAGCGCAACGCCCGCGAGAGATCGTCTCAGCATGTAATCCTCCCTTGACTGCAACGCGCGGCGAGCATGATCAGCCGGTCTCGCCGGTTCCCGGCAGGCAGCAACCCCAGCCTTCCGCCCATAAACCCCGCCATTCTAATGTCCAGTCCGCCGCTGTCAAGCGGCAAGCCCGCCTCAGAACTTCCAGCTCAGCTTGAGGTTGAGCTTGCGGTGCTCGTCCGTCAGGTCCGAGTACGTCTTGAGGAACTGGTAGTCGCCGGAGATGTCCATGTTGTCGTTCTTCCAGCCGACCTTGGTCGTGAACTCCAGGTCGTCGTCCTCCTCGGAGCTGCGGTCGTTGTACTTGAACGCCGAGCTGAGCACGAAGTCCTCGTACTTCCAGTCGAGCTTGAGCGCGTAGGAGACGACGACGACCATCTCCTCGGCGTCCCCCTCGGTGTCGTCCGCCTTGCGCTCGAGCTCCCCCTCGAGGCTGAGCCCCTCGAAGAACTCGGTGATCGCGAGGTTCAGCCGCGTGTCCTCGTTGAACCCGACCTCCTCCTCGTAGTTGAGCACCTCGTCCGTCTCGCGCGTGGTCTTGCGCCCGTACTCGTGCGAGATGGTGGTCCTCAGGTATCCGAGGACCAGGCTCTTGAACTCCAGCTTGAACTTCGCGTTGGCGGTGGAGGTGTCCCCCGAGGGGAGGCCCAGGTCGTCCCAGGTCGACTTGTGCGACGACTCGTAGCTCGGCGTGAGCAGCAGCTCCGCCCAGGTGAACTTCAGCACCCGCAGCCTGAGGACGCTCTTGAACTTCGCCTCCCGCGCGTCCAGGATGCCGTCGGTGTAGGACCAGGTCGCGCTCGTGCCCGCCGTCAGGTCCCAGACGTCCCGGAACCTGTTCTTGAGCGTGAACTCGTACTTGCGGTCGTCGTTGGTGTCGATCGAGCGCCCCGTGTCCTCCGCGACCTCGTCCTCGTACTTCAGCTCGCCCTTGCCCCCGATGCGCAGCCAGTTGACCGGCTCGAAGTCGAAGGCCCCGTTCAGGGTGTCCGTGACCTTCGCCGTGTCGTCCTCCCCGGGTATCGACTCCTGCATCTCGGTGTCGCGCTTGGCGGACGCGGCGACCTTGAGGTTGGGGAGCACGTCGTAGCGCACCTCCAGGTCGAACTTGTTCGTCACCTGGTACTCGTAGTCGAGCTTCAGCAGGTCCTGGTCGAACGTGTACTCCCAGGTCAGGTCCCCGCGCAGCCGCGGCGTCAGCTCCAGGGACTTCTGCAGCCGCGTCTTGAGCGACTGCGTGTATTCCTCCTCGGGGAGCCCCGGGACGCCGCGCTTCTCGACCTCCGAGTACGTCTCCTTGAGCTCGTAGGCCGCCTCGAAGTCCACGTCGCTGAGGATCTGGGTCTTGTACGTCCCCTTGAGCGACCACTCGGTGTCCTTGTCGGTCTGCCGCTCCGGGAGCCTGTCCCGCTTCGAGCCGAGCTTCAGCGAGAACTCCAGCAGGACGTCGAAGATGTCGTCGCGCAGCTGCAGCTCCATGGTGCGGTTCGACGTCTCCGTCGTCTCGAGCTCGTAGTCGCGCTGCTCCTGCAGCTTGAACTTGACCTCCGGCCAGTACCCGGGGGTCAGGTCCAGATCGACCACGGCGGTGTTCGAGTTCATCGTCGACGCCGAGGCGTCCTCGAACTCCCGGGTCTTGTTGACGATGGAGGTGTAGGTGAACTTCGCCGAGGACTGCGGGCCGAGCACGCCGAGCTCGAGGCTCGGCGAGGCCTTGGCCGTGGTCGCGACCGCCGTGCCCGCTTTGTCGTCAAGATCGAGGGTGAGGGCGCCGAGGAAGTCCAGGGACGACGTGAGCGTCGTGCCGAGCCGCACCTGGTACTTCTGCTGGAAGCCGGCGATGGCCAGGACGTCGTTGCCCGTGTGCTCCTGCTCGTAGGTGTAGTTCATGTCGATGTTGGTCTGGATGTTCTGCGCGGCGGCGGGAAGGGCCGCCGCCGCCAGCGCGCAGAGGACGCCGCAGCACACCGCGATGCCGCCGCGGCGCCGGACGTTACGTGTTCGACGGTCCGTCAACGTGCCTGGTCCTCCGTTTCCGCGGCGCATCCGCGGCGGGGTGCCCAAAACATCGATTCTCTTATAGGAGCGGACTGTTGCCTGTCAAGATTTTTCTCCCGCGGCCCGCCGTGCGCGCCCCGTGCTGATGCACGGCGGACCGCATTCGTGGTATGGTAACAAGTCCTGCGGAGGCGCCGGGCCGCGCCCCAGGGGAGGGAGACGAACGACGATGAAGCACCTGCGTGCCATCGACCCGGAGATCGCCCGGGCGATCCAGCTGGAGACGCGCCGCCAGAGCGACAAGCTCGAGCTGATCGCGTCCGAGAACTTCGTGAGCGAGGCCGTCCTGGAGGCCCAGGACTCGACGCTGACCAACAAGTACGCCGAGGGGTACCCCGGCCGCCGCTACTACGGCGGCTGCGAGTTCGTGGACGTCGCCGAGCGTCTCGCCATCGACCGCGCCCGCCTGCTCTTCGGCGCGGACCACGCCAACGTGCAGCCGCACTCGGGAACGCAGGCCAACATGCAGGCCTACTTCTCGCTGCTCGAGCCGGGCGACACGATCCTGGGCCTGAACCTCGCGCACGGCGGGCACCTCTCGCACGGCCATCCCGTGAACTTCTCGGGGCGGTACTTCACGACGGCCTTCTACGGCGTGGAGCGCGAAAGCGGCACGATCGACTACGACCGGCTGGCCGCGGTCGCCCGCGAGACCCGGCCGCGCCTCATCGTCGCCGGCGCCAGCGCCTACCCGCGCACCCTGGACTTCGCCCGCTTTGCGGCCGTCGCGGAGGAGGTCGGCGCCCTGCTCATGGCGGACATGGCCCACATCGCCGGCCTCGTGGCCGCCGGCCTGCACCCCTCGCCGGTGCCGCACGCGGCGATCGTCACGAGCACGACGCACAAGACCCTGCGCGGCCCGCGCGGCGGCCTCATCCTCTGCCGCGAGCCCTACGCCCGCGCGGTCGACAAGAACGTCTTCCCGGGCTTCCAGGGCGGGCCGCTGATGCACGTCGTCGCGGCCAAGGCCGTCGCGTTCCACGAGGCGCTCCAGCCCGCCTTCCGCGACTACCAGGCCCAGATCCTCGCCAATGCCCGGGCGCTCGCCGGCGAACTCGTCCGGCTCGGCTTCCAGCTGGTCTCGGGGGGCACCGACACGCACCTGATGCTCCTGGACCTCGCGCCGCTGGGCATCACCGGCAAGGACGCCGAGACCTGGCTCGACGAGGCCGGCATCACCGTCAACAAGAACGCCATCCCCTACGACCCGCAGCCGCCGGCGGTGACCAGCGGCATCCGCATCGGCACGCCCGCGCTGACGACCCGCGGGATGCGCGAGCCGCAGATGCGCGCGATCGCGGGCATGATCCACCGCATCCTCGACGCCCGCGGCGAGGCCGCGGTCGTGCGCGAGGTGCACGCGGCGGTCGCGGAGCTCACGGCAGGCTTCCCGCTCTACGCCGAGCGGCTCGCCTCCTATGCCGACTGAGCCGCCCGCCCCGCCCCGCCGTCCCGCCTGGGACGAGTACTTCATGGAGATCACCCGGCTGGTGGCGACCCGCTCCACCTGCCTGCGCCGCCGGGTGGGCGCCGTGCTCGTGCGCGAGAAGCGCATCCTCTCGACCGGCTACAACGGCGCGCCGCGCGGCCTGCGCCACTGCCTGGAGATCGGCTGCCTGCGCGAGCAGCGCGGCGTGCCCTCCGGGGAGCGCCACGAGCTGTGCCGCGCGCTGCACGCCGAGCAGAACGCGATCATCCAGGCCGCGCTCCACGGCGTGAGCGTCGACGGCGCCACGCTGTACTGCACCGCGCAGCCCTGCGTCATCTGCTCGAAGATGCTCATCAACTCCGGGATCCGCTCGGTGGTCTTCGCCGAGGGGTACCCCGACGAGCTCTCGCGCGAGTTGCTCGAGGAGGCGGGCGTGGCGCTCCACCGCGGCGGCGCGCCGGAGGAGTAGCCCGTGCGCTGCCCGTTCTGCTCGCACCTGGAGGACCGGGTCGTCGACTCGCGCACGGGCAAGAACGGCGAGATCATCCGCCGCCGCCGCGCCTGCCTCAAGTGCCAGCGCCGCTTCACCACGTACGAGCGGGTGGAGGAGGTGCTGCCGACGGTCGTCAAGAAGGACGGGCGCCGCGAGCCCTTCGACCGCCAGAAGATCCTCGCCGGCATCCAGAAGGCCTGCCAGAAACGCCCGGTGAGCGCCGCGGCGATCGAGGCCATCGTCCAGGAGATCGAGAACGAGCTGCTCGAGCTGGGCGAGAAGGAGATCCCCGGGGCCTGGATCGGCCAGCGCGTCATGGTGCGCCTGCAGGCGCTCGACGACGTGGCCTACGTGCGTTTCGCCTCCGTCTACCGGCAGTTCAAGGACATCTCCGAGTTCATGGACGAGCTCAAGGGCCTGCTCGACCACAAGGCGCCGCCCGCGCCGCCGCCGCGCCCCGCCCGATGAGCCTGCGCCTGCGCCGCAATCTGCTCTGGGCGGCGGCGATCGCCGCCCTGATCACGGCGCTGACGACGCTCGAGCTCTGGCTCCAGGGCACCCCCGCGGGGGTGCCGCTGGCGACCGGTGTCGCCATCTTCGCGCTCCTCAACCTCAACATCATCCTGCTCATGGCCCTGGCGATCCTGGTCTTCCGCAACCTGACCAAGCTCTACTTCGAGCGCCGGCAGCGCGTCGCCGGCGCCCACCTGCGCACGCGGCTGGTCGTGGCCTTCAGCGCGCTGGCCAGCCTGCCGGCGCTCGTGCTCTTCCTCGTCTCGCTCAAGCTCGTCACCTCCAGCGTGCAGGGCTGGTTCGACGCCAGCGTCGAGGACGCCCTGCGCCTGGCCGCCACCAGCGCCGCGGACACGCCGCGCACCACGGAGCGCGCGGCGCTGGCGCAGGCCCAGCGTCTGGCCGAGGACATCGTGCGCCTCGACCTCGCCGGGCCGGGGCGCCGCGAGATCCGCGCGCGCCACCTGCGGGGCCGGCTCCAGGAGCTCGAGCTGGCCGCGGCGGCCTACTACGACGGCCCCGGGCCGCCCGAGCAGTTCTTCGCCTCCAGTGCCAGGCCGGTGCCGGCGCTGCCGCCGGAGCGCCTGCTCGACGCCTGGAACGGGCGCAGCGGCCTGGCGCTTTCCACGACGAGCGCGGGCGCCGCGATCCAGGCCTACTGGCCCGTGCGCGCCGCCGGCCAGCCGGTGCGCGCGGTGGTCGCCGCCACGCTCGTGATCCCGGCGGACCTCGGCGCCCGCCTCTCGCGGGCGGCGGCGACCTTCGAGAGCTACCGCCAGACGCGCCTCTTCAGCGGCCCGATCCGCCTGAGCTACACTCTCTGGCTGGCGACGATCGCGCTCGTCATCGTCTTCTCCGCGACCTGGTTCGCCTTCTACCTCTCGCGGGTGATCACGACACCCATCCAGCAGCTGGCCGAGGGCACGCGGCGGGTGGCCGGCGGCGACCTGGACTTCGCGATCGCCGTCGAGGCCCAGGACGAGATCGGCATGCTCGTCGACTCCTTCAACAGCATGACCCGCGACCTGCGCACGGGCAAGGCGCAGCTCGAGCAGGCCTACCGCGATCTGCAGCGCTTCACGGTGGAGCTCGAGCGCCGGCGCAACCTCATCGAGACGATCCTCGAGGCGATCGCCACCGGCGTGATCGCCGTCGACCCCCGCGGCGCGGTCGCGGCCTGCAACCGCGCCGCGCAGGAACTGCTCGGCCTGGCGCCCGACGCCGTCGGCCGCCCGCTCGAGCAGATCCTCGGCGACCCCTCCCTGCGGCCGCTGCGGGACGCGATCGACGCCCCGCGGGCGGCCGCGGACGCCGCCGGCGAGGGCCGCGTCGTGCTCTCGACGGGCGGGCTCGTGCGCACCCTCTTCGTGACCGTCGTGCCGCTGCGCGACCCGCGCTTCGCCGACCTCGGGCGGCTCGTCGTCGTCGACGACCTCACGCAGCTGGTGCGCGCGCAGCGGATCGCCGCGTGGCGCGAGGCGGCGCGCCGCATCGCGCACGAGATCAAGAACCCCCTGACGCCGATCCGGCTCTCGATCGAGCGGGCGCGCAAGAAGCTCCTCGACGGGGCGCCCGACCGTGAGCAGGTCTTCCTCGAGGCCGCGGCCACGGTCATCTCCGAGGTCGAGGCCATGAAGCGGCTCGTCGACGAGTTCTCCCGCTTCGCGCGGCTGCCCGCGCCGCGGCCGGAGCCGGTGGACCTGCGCGAGGTGGTCGACGGCGCGGTCGACCTCTACCGCCCCGGGCACCGGGAGGTCGAGTTCGTCACCCGGCACCACCCCCAGCCGCTCGTGATCGACGGGGACGCCGAGCAGCTGCGCCGCGTCTTCATCAACCTGCTGGAGAACGCCCTCGACGCGCTCGACGGGCCGGGGACGATCGAGATCGCGACCGCGCCCGGCGAGGACGGCCGCACGGCGCGCGTGCGGGTCGCCGACACGGGGCGCGGCCTGCCGCCCGGGGACCGCGACCGCGTCTTCCTGCCCTACATCACCACCAAGAAGGAAGGCGGCGGCCTCGGGCTGGCCATCGTCGGCGACATCGTCGCGAGCCACGGCGGCACGGTGCGCGCCGAGGACAACCCGCCCCGCGGGACCGCGTTCGTGCTGGAGTTCCCCCTGCGACGCGAGGCCGCGGCCCCGCACCCGGGGCTGGAGGTCGGCCGTGCCGGCTGAGACGATCCTCGTCGTCGACGACGAGCGGGGCATCCTCGCGGCGCTCAAGGGCGTCCTCGAGGACGAGGGCTTCCGCCCCGTCCTCGTGGAGAACGGCGAGGCGGCGCTGCAGCGCCTGCGCGAGCAGCCGATCGACCTGGTGCTCCTCGACATCTGGCTCCCCGGGCGCGACGGCGTGGCGATCCTGCGCGAGATCGTGCGGGAGTGGCCGGAGGTGCCGGTCGTGATGATGTCGGGGCATGGCACGATCGAGACCGCGGTGCGCACGACCAAGCTTGGCGCCTACGATTTCATCGAGAAGCCCCTCTCGCTCGAGCGCACGCTGCTGGTGCTGCGCCACGCGCTCGAGGAGCGGCGCCTCGCCCGCGAGAACAGCGAGCTGCTGCGCCGCGCCGCCGGCGCCGTCGAGATCGTCGGCGAGGACCCGGCCGTCGTCGAGCTGCGCCGCCGCATCGCGCTCGCGGCCGCGGGTGCCGGCCGCGTGCTCGTCACCGGCGAGCACGGCACCGGCAAGGAGCTCGTCGCCCGCGCGATCCACCTGCAGTCCGAGCGGCGGCTGCGGCCGTTCGTCGCGGTCAACTGCGCCGCCCTGCCCGAGGAGCTGGTCGAGAGCGAGCTCTTCGGCCACGAGCGCGGCGCCTTCACCGGCGCGACCGACCGGCGGCGCGGCAAATTCGAGCAGGCCGACGGCGGGACGCTCTTCTTCGACGAGATCGGCGACATGGGCCCGCGCACGCAGGGGGCGTTGCTGCGCGTGCTCGAGCGCCAGAGCTTCGAGCGTGTCGGCGGCAGCGCGGCGGTGGAGGTCGACGTGCGCGTGATCGCCGCGACGAATCGGCGCCTCGAGGAACTGGTCGCCGCCGGCGCCTTCCGCGAGGACCTCTACTACCGCCTCGCGGTGCTCGCGCTCCACGTGCCGCCGCTGCGCGAGCGCCCCGGGGACATCCCCCTGCTCGCCGCGCACTTCCTCGCCGAGTTCTGCGCGAGCGCCGGCCACCGCCGGCAGCGTTTCGCCCCCGACGCCCTCGCGGCGCTGGCCGCCCACGCCTGGCCGGGGAACGTGCGGGAGCTGCGCAACTGCGTCGAGCGGCTCGTGATCATGGTGCAGGAGGAGACGATCAGCGCCGCGGACCTCGCGCTGCCCGCGTTGCGGCCGTCGCCGCCGCCGGACCCGCGGCCGTCCGAGCCCGCGCGCGGCCCGGGTCTGCTGCGCCCGACACAGGAATCCTAGGCCGTCCACCGCAGCGGCGCGTCGGTCGCCTGCTCACCAGTAGCCGTGCCGGGCCACGGCACCGGCTTCAGCGAGGCGGCTGGCCCGCTTCCGCAGGGAGATAGAGTGGAGCGGCCGTGAAGCCGGCGAACGGGCCGAGGGCGGTCCCGCAGGGACGCGGGCTGTTGTTTGAGCCCGCAGGGCGAGTTACAGCACGCGAGCCCCCGGCCCATTCGCGGGTAGGCCGCGGAGACCCACGACCGAGGGAGCGGGCCCGCCGCCTCGCGCACTGGCCCGAGGCCAAACGGGGCGCGACGGAAGCGAACAGGCGCCGCCGGGCCGGGGCCCGACGCGGAAACGGACGGGTATCAGCCGCGCAGGCGCTCGGCGACGAGGCCCAGCAGCGCGATGCAGGCGGTGTCCGTGCGCAGCGTGCGCGGGCCGATGCCGACGACCGCGAAACCGTGCCGCTGCAGCAGCTCCAGCTCGAAGGGCACCCAGCCGCCCT
>DATDCY010000137.1 GCA_036524115.1 bacterium
GATCGCCGGCCTCGAGGCGGCGGCCGAGATCGTATGGACCCACCACGAGCGCCCGGACGGCGCCGGCTACCCGCGCCGCGTCTCGGCGGACCAGATCCCCATCGGGGCGCGGGTCATCATGGTGTGCGCCGCGTACGACGCGATGACCGAGGACCGGCCCTACCGCCGGGGCCTGCCGTCGCGCGCCGCCTGCGAGGAGCTGCGCCGGCACGCCGGCACGCAGTTCTTCCCCGACGTGGTCAACGCCTTCGTGCAGCTGCACGACAGCGGCCGGCTGTGGGAAGCGTTCACGCGCGACGAGCTCGAGATCTTCGTGCGCCGGGGCGACCTCGCCGCCGCCTGACCCGGCCGATCGCGCACGACATGCTCCGGGCGCCGCGCCGACAGGCACGGCGCCCGGCCAGCTTTGACGGGGACGGGACACCGCCGGCGCCACCGGTCCATCGGAAGAGCGTCCGTCCCCCCGGCTCGCGCCGGGCCCCGTCCGCCCTTCGGAGGTCCGCCATGAACCTGTCCCGCTTCGCCGCGCCCCTGCTGCTCGCCCTCGTGACGACGACCGCCGGCGCGACGGCGCCCGAGCCGATCGGCCACGTGACGCACACGGAGGCGGAGTGGCGCCGGCTGCTGACCCCGGGGCAGTTCGACGTGCTCCGCCGGGCGGGCACCGAGCGCGCGTTCACCGGCGCGTACTGGAACGAGCACCGCAAGGGCACGTACGTGTGCGCCGGCTGCGGCCTCGAGCTGTTCTCGTCGGCGCACAAGTTCGACTCCGGCACCGGCTGGCCGAGCTACTGGCAGCCCGCGGTCGAGAGCCACGTGGTGCGCACCGCCGACGGCAGCTTCGGCATGCAGCGGGTGGCGCTCGAATGCGCGCGCTGCGGCGGGCACCTCGGGCACGTGTTCGACGACGGCCCCCGGCCGACGGGCCTGCGCTACTGCATCAACTCCGCCGCGCTCAGGTTCGTGCCGGCGAAGTGACCGGGAGCGCGGCGCGGGCCCGCGCCGCGTCGCCGGCCCGGGCCCCGGCGCTCAGGCCTGGTGCTCCGGCCGCAGCAGGTCGAACAGCGTCTTCACCGGGTTGAAGACCGCGAGCGGCACCTCGACGAACACCGTGTTCCAGCGGGCCATCGCGCCGTTCCACAGGCCGGGGCGCTCCAGCGCGAGCAACTCCCTGCCGCCGGCGCTCCGCCGGGTGACGATCACGGCTTCGGGGTCGACGAACTCCTCCAGCCGCCACGGCCGCCCGCCCGGGCCGCGCAGCGCGCAGGCGAAGAACACCGGGTTGAAGTGCGTCGCGCGCGCGAGCACGGCCTGCTGCGCCGGGGAGCCCGGGTCGACCTGCGAGGTCTCGACGACCTGGCGCGTCACCCGGCCGTCGCGGCCGCGCACCCAGAACGGCCCGCCGCCCGGCTCGCCGGTGTTCGGCACCATGCCGCACACGCGCAGGGGCCGCGCCAGGAGCGCCGACAGCGCCTCCCGCGCCGCGGGGACTTCGGGCTCGCCGAGCGCGTCGTGCAGG
>DATDCY010000138.1 GCA_036524115.1 bacterium
CAGCCAGCTGGTCTCCGGGTCGTTGAGCGAGGTGAGCAGCAGCCGGATCGTGATCTTGCCGCCGATGCTCATCAGCCCCACCGCCGCGTAGGTGCGCAGCGCCGGGTCCCGGTCGCGCAGGAGCGACACCAGCGGCTCCTCGGCGCGCGGGTCGCCGATCTCGGTCAGCGCCACCGCGGCAAAACGCCGCACCGACGGGTCCGGGTCGCTCAGGCGGGCGATCAGCCGGTCGACCGTGGAGCCGGCCTTGAGCTTGCCGAGCAGGTAGATCGCACGCGTGAGCGAATCGCCCTTGCCGCTGTCGAGCAGGCCGGCCAGGCAGCCGATCGCCGGCTCGCCGATGTTCAGGAACGCCACGCGCAGGGTGTCCTGGAGGTCCTGTCCGGGGAGGGAGAGCATCCGGGTGATGAGGGGGCAGGAGGCCGCGGTCTTGAGGTTGCCGAGGGCGGCGATGGCGGCCTTCACCACCTCGCGGTCGGGGTCGCCGATACATGAGGCGACCGACTCGGCGAGCGAATCGTCGCCCATCCTCCCGAGCACGTCGAGGGCGCGCTGGCGAACCCGCGGCCGCGGGTTCGAGAGCAGCTGCGCGACGGCGGGGATCACGGTCGGGTCGCCGATGCTCACGAGGGCCTCCGCCGCGGCGTCCACGACGGACGCCTCGCGGTCCTCGAGCATGCGCTGCACGGCGCGCGCCGTCTTCGGCGAGCCGATCTCGCCGAGCGCGTACGTGGCGTAGAGCCGCACCGTCGCGTCGTCGGCGAACAGCGCCTCGAGCAGCGGCTGGATCGCCGGCACGCCGATGTTGACGAGGGCCTGCGCGGCGAGCCAGCCGATCTCCTCGTCGGCGAGCGCCTCGATGAGCGGGCGCACTCCCCGCGGGTCCGGGATCTTGCCGAGGGCGTAGAGCGCGTAGAGGCGGTTGTTCGGGTTGGGGTCGCGCAGCTTGCCGACGAGGACCTCGACGACCTCGTCGCCGCCGAGGTTGTAGAGCGAAGTCGCCATGTTCACGACCGAGGCGTCCTCCGAGCGCAGCGCCGAGAGCAGCGCCCCCTTGGCGCGCGCGTCGCCGATCTCGCCGAGGGCTGTCGCCGCGTACCCGCGCACGACAGGGTCGCTGTCCTTGAGCGCGCCGATGAGCGCGTCGGTCGCCGCGCGGTCGCGGATCATCCCGAGCGCAAAGGCGACGTGCTGGCGCACCTCGGGATCGGCGTGCGCCAGCAGCGGCACCAGCGCGGGGACGGCCTCGGGCGCCCGGATCTCGCCGAGGGTGTAGGCCGCGAAGCGGACCGTGTCCGTCCCCGGCGCGCGCAGCGCCTCGAGCAGGACCGGGACGGCGGCGGAGCGCATCTGCGCGAGCTGGCGCACCGCCATCCAGCGCAGTTCGTCGTCCGAAAAGAGCGAGACGAGCCCCCGCACGGCGTCCGTCGTGCCGATGGCGCTGATCTCCTCGATGATCCGGTAGCGGCCGAAGGAGCTCTGCTCCGCCGGGAGCCGCTGCAGCAGCGCGTCCACCTCGTCATCGGCGCGCGCGGCGGCGGGCGCCAGGAGCGCGGCCGCCAGCAGCACGGCGAGCGCGCCGCGCCGACGCCAGGAGGATCGGGATTCCTTGCCGGGATGCATTGCGGGTGTTATGGTAAAAATGCATTGAACTTATGTCAATGACTAATGGTTTCCGGCCGCGGGGAGGAGCCCCGATGCGCCTCCGCCGGGTGGACTGACCGCATGGACATCATCACCACGCACCAGGAGGCGGAGTTCGACTCCTTCGCCTCCATGATCGCGGCGAAGAAGCTCTACCCGGGTGCGAAGCTCGTCTTCTCGGGCTCCCAGGAGCGCGCCCTGCGCGAGTACCTGCGCGCGTCGCCGCGGCGCTTCGCGACGCTGCGCCCGCGGGCGATCGACCCGGCGCAGGTCGGGCGGCTGATCCTCGTCGACACGCGCCGGCGCGACCGCATCGGGCCGCTGGCGGAGATCGCCGGCCGCCCCGGCGTCGAGGTGCACGTCTACGACCACCACCCGGCCAGTGGGCAGGACCTCGCGGGCGCCGTGGAGGTCGTCGCGGAGGTCGGCGCGAACACCACGCTGATGGTCGAGATCCTGCGCCGGCGCGGCCTGGTGCTCTCGCCCGAGGAGGCGACGCTGCTGGCGCTGGGCATCTACGAGGACACGGGCGCGCTGACCTTCGCCTCCACGACGCCGCGGGACCTGCAGGCCGCGGCGTGGCTGCTCGAGCAGGGGGCGAACCTCAACATCGTCGCCAACCACATCGGCCGCGACCTGACCCCCGAGCAGGTGCTGCTGCTCAACGACCTGCTGCGCTCGCTGCGGCGCCACGTCATCCGCGGCGTGGAGGTCGCCGTCGCCACCGCCTCGCGGCCGGGCTACATCGGCGACCTCGCCGTCCTCACCGGCAAGCTGCGCGACATGGAGAACCTGGCCGCCGTCTTCGTCGCGGTGCGCATGGGATCGCGGGTGTACGTCGTCGGCCGCAGCCGCGTGGGGGCCGTGGATGCCGGCGCGGTGACCGCGCGCCTCGGTGGGGGCGGCCACCCGACCGCCGCCGCGGCCGCCGTGCGCGAGCCGCGCCTGGCACCCGTGAAAGCGCGCCTGCTGACGGCGCTGCGCGAGACCGTCGTGCCACCGCGGCTGGCCCGCGAGATCATGACCCACCCCGTGACCACCATCGAGCGGGCGCTCACCCTGGCGAAGGCGCGCGCCGTGCACCAGCGCACCAGCCTGCACGTGCTCCCCGTCGTCGACCGCGGCCGCTTCCTCGGGATCATCGGCCGGCCGGTGGTGGAGAAGGCGGTCCGGCACGGCTTCGGCGAGCACCCGGTGTCCGACTACATGAGCACCGAGCTGGAGACCGTCGCGCCGACGGCGACGTTCGCGCGCGTCGAGGAGATCATGCTCGACCGCGGGCAGCGCTTCCTGCCGGTCGTGCGCGCAGGCCGGCTCGTCGGCGCGATCACCCGGACTGACTACCTGCGTGCGCTGCGCGCCGAGGCCGCGCGCGCCGCCCCGGCGGGGTCCTGGCGCCGCGCGCCGCTGCGCGAGGTGCACCGCCGCGACGTGCGCGCTCTCATCCGCGAGCGCGTCATCCCGGCGCTGCAGGAGCTGCTCGCCGCGATCGGCCGCGAGGCCGACGCCGCAGGACTGCGCGCCTACCTCGTCGGGGGCTGGGTGCGCGATCTGCTCCTGCACGAGGAGAACCAGGACCTCGACGTCATGGTCGAGGGCGACGGGATCGCGTTCGCGCGACGGCTCGCCGAGCGCCTCGGCGGCCGCGTCCACGCGCACCCGCGCTTCGAGACGGCGCTGGTCGCCCTCCCCGACGGGACGCGGCTCGACGTCGCGACGGCCCGCGCGGAGTACTACGAGGCCCCCGGGGCGCTGCCGACGGTCGTCCACGGCAACGTCAAGATGGACCTGCTGCGGCGCGACTTCACGATCAACGCGCTGGCCGTGCAGCTCAACCCGGCCCAGTTCGGCACGCTGCTGGACTTCTTCGGCGGTCTGCGCGACCTGCACGACCGGGTGGTGCAGGTCCTGCACAACCTGAGCTTCGTCGAGGATCCGACGCGCGTTTTCCGGGCGATCCGCTTCGAGCAGCGGCTGCACTTCGCGCTCGGGGAGTCGACGCACCGGCTCATCCGCGACGCCGTCGCCAAGGGGCTCTTCGAGACGCTGGCCGGCCCGCGGATCTTCGGCGAGCTGGCGCTGATCCTGCGCGAGAAGAACCCGCTCCCCGCCCTCCAGCGCATGGAGGAGCTCGGCGTGCTCCGCTACGTGCACCCGCGGCTGCGGGTGACGCGCGCCGTGCTCCGCCTCTTCGGGTCGCTGCGGCGCAAGCTGGCGGCGCTCGGCGAACAGGGGCGCGAGTGCTGCTGGCTGCTGTACCTCGCCGCGCTCTGCGAGGGCCTCGGCCCGCGGGGCGTCGCGGGCCTGTGCGGGCGCCTCGTGGTCGCGCCGCGCATCGCGGCGCGCCTGGCCGTCCTCGTCGGCGAGGGCCGGCGCGTCCAGAAGCGCCTGGAGGAGATGCGGCCCTGGCGACCGGCCGCGGTGCACGCGCTGCTCGCGCAGTGGCCGCGTGAGCTGGCGATCTACGTCTGGGCGCGCACGACGCGGCGCGGCGCCGCCGACGCGGTGCGCGCCTACCTCGCGGAGGGGGCGCGGGTCGCAACGGAACTGAAAGGGCGCGACCTGCTCGCGCTCGGCTACAGACCCGGTCCGATCTTCCGCGAGATCCTCGCGGCGCTGCTGGCGGAGAAGCTCGAGGGACGCGTGCGCACCCGCGAGGACGAGCTGGTCTGGGTGCGCGAGCACCACCCGCCCGGGCGCTGAGCCCGGCGACGCCCGTTCACTTTCGTCTCGCCACTGGTGCACGTGCCCGTGCGGGCGAGGCGGTGCCGTGCGGCCGCTGAGTTGCGCGCTCGACCTGGGCCTGTCCGGCCCTGCGCTCGAAACGCATGACTCGCCCTACGGGCTCAAACATTGCGTTTCGCCCTCCGGGCCGCTCCGGTCCGGCCGCCCAGGTTCCCTCGCGCTCCACCATGCGTCCGCCCGTCACCGCCCCGCCCCCGCTCTTTGCCAGGCCGACGTGTTCATCGCAATCTCGACCGCCGGTCTGGGCAGAGCCACGGCGCGGGTGCTCACGGTTTGGACAGGGGGAGACAGCAGCGCAGCTGCGCCAGACAGGGCGAAGCGCCCACGGGTGGCAGCGCAATTCAAGTAGCGCATCGGGCGCCGCGCCGGGTCGGGCGGTCTACTTGTACTTGACCAGGAGGAGATCGTAGGCGCCCGCACCGGCCCACGTCGTTCCCACCACGTGAACGCTGCCGTCCGGCCCGACCGCGACGCCGATTCCCTCGTCGCCGAACCCGCCGTCATACATCTTGGTCCAGAGGGCGGTCCCGTCTGGGGAATACTTTCGCAGCAGGAGATCCTGGTACCCCCTGGGGGCGATTACGGAGCCGGCGACATAGACGCTGCCGTCTTCCCGGACCGCCACGCCCCGGCCGCCGTCCTGGCGGTTGGCCGGGCCGTCGTAGGTCCGGAGCCAGAGAAACCCTCCGGAAAGCGAGTACTTCACGAGGAGCATATCTATGCCGCCGTGCTCCGTGCAGGTCTTTCCGGTCACACAGATGCCGTCGGGACCCGCCGCGACCCCGAAGCCGGAGTCGCCCCACTTCGCCGCGCTGTTGAGGGCCCTCGTCCACAGAGGCGTGCCTGCGGGAGAGTACTTGCGCAGCAAGAGGTAGCCGGGGCTGGTCCCCGTGTAACCCGCGACGTACACGGCACCGAACTTGTCGACTGTCACGGCGGTGCCGAAGGTGCTGCTGGACACGAAGTTGACCGTCCGCCGGTAGGTGCGGGACCAGAGCAGGGTCCCCGAGGGCGAGTACTTGAGCAGGAGCAGCGCCCCCAGCCCGCCCACGCTCGTCGTGCCGGCCACGTACACGCTGCCGTCCCGGCCGACCGCCACCGCCTCCCCCTGATCACCCCTGTTTTCCGGATCGTTGTAGGTCCTGGTCCAGAGCGCCTCTCCTGCGGCGGAGTACTTGCGCAGCAGGACATCGACATCCTGCCCGGGGACAGACGAATAGCCCGCAACGTAGACACAGCCGTCGGCGGCGACCGCCACGCTCCGGCCCGTGTCCCACAACCCGTCCGGCCCGTCGTAGACATCGGCCCAGAGCAGGGTGCCATTCGCCGAGTACTTGCGCAGCACGAGATCGGCCTGCCCTTCCCCAACGAAGGTCTCTCCCGTAACGTAGACGCTGCCGTCCGCCGCCGCAGCGACGCCAAAGCCTTCGTCAATGCTGCCCGGCGCCGCGTTGTAGCGCCTCATCCAGCCCCAGCTCTCCGCCTGCGCGGAGGGCGGCACCGCCGCCTGCAGGGACGAGATCAGAGCAAGCATGCCGAGCGCACTCAGCCAGCGTCCGGGGCGTCTCCCATCCATCAGCGATCCTCCCCTGCCAAGCGGGTGAACTGCCACCAAAGAGACGGTGCCGCGAGTCGGGCACACGCTAGCACAGCCCGGACACCCCGCCAACCGGGAGCCGGGCTGACGTCGGTCACCGGAACCGGTAGCCGCCGAGCGCCAGGACGCGCTCGCGGAAGCGCTGCGACTCCGTGGTCTCCAGCAGCGCGCGCAACGCGGGCAGATCGAGGTGCTCCTCGGGGATGAGCAGGTCGAATTCCTCCTCCTCGAGCGGCACGAAATCCAGCCCCAGCGCGACGGCCGCGGAGCGGATGCCGAGCCCGCAGTCCGCGAGCCCGCTCTGCACGG
>DATDCY010000139.1 GCA_036524115.1 bacterium
GTGCAGCCGCTCCGAGGCGGCGGCGAACGCCGCCTCGTCGGGGGCCGCAGCGGGCGCGCCGGACGGTTGCGGCAGCACCAGCGCGCGCGGCGCGTAGGCGTCGAACTCCTTGCGCAACGCCTCGTATTCGGACGCGGCGGCGACGTCGCCCGCCAGCACGAGCAGCGCCAGGACGGCGAACGGTGCGGTCTTCATTTCGCGCCCCCCTGCGGCCCGGCCGCGGCGTCGTCGCGGCGCGTCAGCGAACGCCCGGCCAGGGACTCCAGTTCCGCCAGGAGCGCGCCGCGGTCCGCCTGGGCCCGTGCGCGCGCCAGCCGGAACGAGTACCACGCGCTGCGCGCCTCGGCGGCCGCGCCCAGGTCACCCTGCCCCTGATCCAACCGGGCCTGGGATGCCTCGATGGCCCGTTCGGCCTGTGGGATGAGATCGTCGCGGTAGAGCGCGTCGAGCCGCTCGGCGTTCTTCAGCCGGAAGGCGACGTCGTGCGCCTTCGCGCGGGTCTCGTTGAGCCGGGAGCGGTACATCGCGCGCATCCGCTCGATGTCGGCCTGCGCGGCGCCGAGACGCCCGGCGTTCTTGCCGGGGTGCAGCGGCAGCATGAGGCCGGCCCGCAGGCCGAACTGCTTCTCGTCGTCCTCCTGGCCATAGGACACGCCGAGCGAAACTTCCGGCAGATTCTCATAGCGCACGAGTTTGGCCATCGCCTCGGCCTTCTCTGCCTCCGCGCCCGCGACGAGCACGTCGTCGTTGTTTGTCTCCACAAGGGCGTCGATCTCGGACACGCTGAACGCGAGCGCTGCGGCGCTCTCGCCGGCGATCGCGCCGATCGGAGCGTCGGGGGCCCGGTCGAGCAGTGCGTTGAGCCGCGCCCGCTCCGTGCGCTCGGCCTCCTCGAGCAGCAGCACGTCGTAAGCGACCTGTCCGGACTGGGCGCGGGCCTTCATGAGCTCGAACAGGCTCGCCCGCTGCCCCGCATAGGCGCCGGCGCCGCCGGCCACCAGCTTCGCCACCAGTTCCTGCTGGTCACCCGCGATCTGCCGGGCCGCTGCCAGGTAGCCCAGTTCGGCGGCCGATCGGCGCACCCCGTACGTCATGTCGCGCACGGCCGCGTCCGCCTTGAGCTTTGCCACGCGCACCTCCGCGCGGGTCACCGCGCCGGCCGTGCCCTGGCGGCCCCAGAGGGGAATCGCCTGGCTCAGCGCGACGCTCCAGTCCATCGGCTTGGCCAGATTTCCCGGGTCTTCCGCCGGATACATCCCCTCGACCATGAGTTCCGGGTCGGCCCACGCCGTGTCGACGCGGTACTTCTCCACCGCCGCCCGCCATTCCGCCCGCGCCGCGCGGATCATCGGGCTCGAGCGGTAGCCCAGGTTCACCAGATCGGCGACGCCGGCCCCCTGCACGATCTTCGCCTCCAGCGCGGCGCTTTCGCCGTCCGGGGGCGCCACCGGCCCCGACGCCCCCGCCGAAGTCGAAGCCCAGGCCGTGATCGTGGCTCCGAGAAGGCAGGCGATCGTCCCTCGTCTGCGGTGCGTCCCTGCCGCCGTTGCATCCCTCTTCATGGCTTTCTCCTCCGTCGGGCTACGAGAATGCAAGGCACATGCCAGTGCAAGAACGCGCTGATATTCTAAGTTATTCGTCTCGCGGCGACTCCGCAACTGAAGAATAGTCTTGAGGGAGTTGGAGACTATTGTGCGGCAGGATCGGGAGACGGGCAAGCATCGCGGGCGACCGGTCGGATGGCTTTGTTCTCAGGACGGGCGGCGACATCGATGCCGATGTCGCCGCCGTCGGGCAGGTCACTTCAGGTCGTAGACGAAGCTGTCGACCAACTCGGTCTCCGGCAGCGCGATCTTGGTCTGGATGGTGTAGGCGCCGCGGAAGGCCAGGTCGACGTCGGTGCCGGCCCCGCCGTCCATGACAAACGCGGGATAGCCGTCGCTGACGCCGCTGGGCCGGGTCACGACGTAGCCGACGTCGATGTCCCGCACCGCCCTGCCGTTCGCGCCCGTGACGAAGACCATCAGGTGGTGGGACTTGTTGGGCCCGCCGTCGTACGAGGACATCGGCATCACGGACGTCACGTTCATCTCGGGGACGCCGATCAGGGTGTAAGTCAGCGTGTACCCCGACACCTGGGCCTTGCGGATCTCGGCGCCGTAGCGCGAGAGATCCGTCGCGAAGGCAGGGCTGGCGATGGCGAGGCCCAGCGCGGCCGCGAGGACCAGCGTGCAACACAGGTTCTTCTTCATGGCAGTTTCCTTTCCGTTGTCGTCTCCGTGGACGATCGTTCTTTCCGCACATCGGCTCTCCGGCGCTTCGCCCGCTCCGGAGGGCTGCGCGTTCTCCTGTCGTTTCTCATGTCGCGGCCTTCCTTTCCGTTCTCCACCTGTTGCGCTCCACTGCATGAGTGCCACAGCAACGTCCGTGCCAGAACGGAGAACGCCAGTTATTGCGGGACTTCTCGAAGACGCGGCGCCGAAGATGGCGAATAGTCTCCTGCAGGTGACGGCTATTCTGCACGCTGTGCGCCGCCGGGAGACACGGCCGCGGCCCCCGGCTTTCGGGGCAGGGAGTATTTCTCCATCCGGTAGAGCAACAGGTGGCGCGGGACCCTCAGCAGGTGCGCCGCGCGGCTCTGGTTCCAGCCGCTGCGGCGCAACGCCTGGAGGATGAGGGCCTTCTCGGCTTCCTCCAGCGGGACCCCCTCCCCGGGGAACGTGAACGAGAAGCCGCCGGGGTCCAGCCCCGGCGCGGCCGGGCGCGGCGCGCGGATCTTCTCAGGGAGGTCCTCGACACGGATGAGATCGGGCTCGCCCAGCACCAGCAACCGCTCGATCGTGTTCTCGAGCTCGCGCACGTTGCCCTTCCAGGGGTATCGCGCGAGCGCGCGCAGCAGCTTCGCCTGCAGGTCGACGGGCAGCTCGGCGACCTCATCCAGCAGGAGGGTGCCGCGGCCGGCCTCCTCGAAGCGGCCCTTCTTGTCGCGCACCGCCCCGGTGAAGGCGCCCTTCTTGGGCGGGGAACTCTACCAGGCTATCGCCACATCGGGGGCGCAGGCGGTCATTCTCGCGGCGGTGGAAGCGGAAGGCTCCCTGCTCGTCCGTGAACTCGCGAGCCTGCCGCCGACCGAGCGTCTGCCGGTGATCAGCCACTGGGACTGATCAGACGGGGACATCGTTGGCGATGCTCTCGCTGAGTTCGGGCAGTCCGAGGACCTGGGGATGGTTCTGCGGGGCGGCGAGACCGTCTTGTACTCGGCGAACAACTCATCCGGCGGCACTTCCCGGGGGCTCCGCATGAACCTTCAAGTCAAGGCCCCCGTCGAGGAACTCGGACCGGAGATCGAAATCGCCGACCGCCGACCGATCCATCTGGGTGGCTTCGTCACCATCTACGTGATGTCCGCTCTGGGCCTTCTTGTCCTGGCCGTCTTTCCGGCGTGCCGCATCGCTCTGTTCATTGGCGGTCTGTTCCGTCAACAGGCGGTCGGCGCGCTTCCAGCGCGGCCCAGAAGAATCCGTCGGGGGAGGGTCACACTCCCCCGACGGATCAGTGAATCAAAAACTGATCGTCCCTCTTGCCCTGGTCGTCACCGCGATCAGGCTCATCGCTCCGGCCGGCGACACGCCTTCCACCAGCTCCTGTGGGGAGATCTTCTTGTTTGCCATCGTCTGGGTGCAGCACTGTATCTCCACCCCCATCTCCAACGCCTCCTGCAGTCGCTGGGCAGTGGACGGCAAGCCCGGCCGCGGCGTCTCCCGGGCCGCGATGGCTCCCTTCACCATCACCTCGACCGCACCCTGAATGCAATAGAGAATGGTCTGGAAGTCGGCCGAAGCCGCCAGCGAGGCGAACATCAGCGCTGACCGGACCCGCTCCTCGTTCTCGAAGCCCGAGGCGCAGACGATCGCGAAGAGCGGCTGCTCGGTACAGGACCGGCGCTCATCAACGCTTGTCTGACCGAGCAGCTGCATCACAAGACCTCCACTTCCGTGCCGATCTTGACCGGCCGCGAGAGCGTGAGCCCGACCGGAGAGGTGGCCACCACGTGCGCGTGGAGCTGGCGAAGCGCCTCCGCCGTGGCGTCCGCCTTGATCTTCACCTTCACGTCGATGGTCTTGAAGCCGGGGAGCTTGTCCATCTTCAAATTCTCCGGAGCCTCGAGGCCAAGAAAGCCGGGAAGGTCGATTTCGCCTTCGAGATCGATCTTGAGGTCGTGGATCTTGATCCCGCGAACTGCTGCATTCATCGCGTAGCCGATCGAGAGGCAGGCTCCGTAGGCCTGGAGGACCATCTCGACGGGATTGGCCGCCAAGTTGGTGCCGCAGAGCATTTCCGGCTCGTCCACCTGGAGCGTGAACTCGCGCGAGCACGTCTCGACTTTGAAGCCCCCTTTCCATGTGGTGGACGCCTTCCAGATCGTCTTGCCCATTTCCCACTTCTGCTTGACCGCCTCGACTACCTTGACCAGGTTGTCCACTTCCAGCCCGTTGAGCACCGCCATTGCCGTTCCCTCCGTTAAAGGTTCGCGCAGGGATAATGCATCGCTCATGCCATGTCCAAGCGAACCTGAGATCCGAGGCGGCTTACGCAGAATAGAAGGAGTATTGTCATCATTTCAGCGTAGCAGCGCATTTCGTGAACCCAGAAACGCATGCATGGGTTAGGAAACGGGAGCACTCGGCTGGCTTGATCGGGCGGTCAAGCGTGCAAAATGCAATGCCCCCGAGCGCTCAATTGCGTCAGTCGTGCTCGAAGGCACTTCAAGACACTGATATCGTTAGTTTTATCTTGTTCGAGAAGATGCAATCAACGAGATTCCTGGAACAGCTTCAATTTTCTCCAGAGCGTGGCGGCGTTCACTCCCAGCTCCCGCGCCGCCTGCTTCTTGTTGCCTCCGGTGAGCTTCAGCACACGAGAGATGTGGTCCTTCTCGACACTTTTCAGGGTGAGGTCTCTGTGCTCAACTTCCGCGATTCCGAGTAGCTCGACTGGTAGGTCCTCTCTTCTGATTTCGTCGGTTTCGGTCACCACCAGAGCCCGCTCGACCATGTTCTCGAGCTCCCGGATATTGCCTGGCCAGGGATACCACACGAGTGCCTGAAGGGCGTCGTCAGCGATCCGGCGAACATCCTTCCCGATCTTCTTGCTGTACTTGGCCATGAAGTATCTCGTCAGCAGGGGAATGTCCTCACGCCGGTCCCTCAGCGGAGGCAAATCGATCCGAATTACATTCAGCCGATAATAGAGGTCCTCCCTGAAGTGTTTCTCCCGGATCGCCTCCTCAAGGTTTCTGTTCGAGGCCGCGATGATCCTCACGTTGACCTGGCACGGCTGCGTGCCCCCGACCTTGAGAAACGCGCCATCCTGGAGGACCCGCAGCAACTTGACTTGCAGATTGCCGCTCATGGCCTCGGCCTCGTCCAAGAACATGGTGCCGCTGTCGGCCGCCTCGAAGAGCCCCTTCTTGTCGGCACCTGCGCCAGTGAATGCGCCCTTGACGTAGCCGAAGAGCTCCGACTCCAGCAGGGCTTCGGGAAGCGCCGCGCAGTTGACCGCGACGAAGGGCCGGTCTTTGCGGATGCTGTTGAAGTGGATGGCCCGCGCGATCAACTCCTTGCCGGTGCCGCTCTCGCCGTAGACCAGAATGCTCGTAGGCACGTCAGTAACCTTCCGCACGAGACTGAGGATGCCGGTCATTTTCGGGCTGTTGGCGATGATCCCCTCGAAATTGAAGTAGCGACTCCTGGCATCCGCTTCTTTCCTTACGGTTTCGTAGATCCGGGCGTTCTCGATGGCAAGACCGATCGGCTGCGTCGCCGCCCTGAGAATATCGAGAAGTTCACGGTCAAGATTGTAGGGGGTATGCGTGATGACACAGAGCACACCCACCACCTTGCCCCTGGCGAGGATGGGCAGGCCGGCGTAGAACTCCATGCCTTCCTTCTTCAGCACGCCGCGGGTGAATCGCGGGTCTATCGTCGGGGCAGAACGGAGCGGGGGCCTGTATCGGTATTACATCCGGAAATCCTGACTCGATGTGCGGCCTCCCGGAACCGGCGCGTTTCCGATCCCGGATGGCCCCAGTGCTTCACCTGGCACCGCCATGCCTATGGCTCCCGCGGCGGCCTGCGCGGCAGCGCGAATTTCTCCATCCGGTAGAGGAGCAGGTGACGGGGGACTTTGAGCAGCTGCGCCGCCCGACTCTGGTTCCAGCCGCTGCGGCGCAACGCCTCGAGGACCAGGGCCTTCTCGGCTTCCTCCAGCGAGACCCCCTCCTCTGGGAACGTGAACGAGAATCCGCCGGCCTCCAGGCCCGGCGCGGCCGGGCGCGGCGCGCGGATCTTCTCCGGCAGATCCTCGAGGCGGATGACGTCGGCCTCGCCGAGCACCAGCAGCCGTTCGACGGCGTTCTCCAGCTCGCGCACGTTGCCCTTCCAGGCGTGGCGCTTGAGGGCGTCCATCGCCTCGCGGCTCACCTTGACCTTCCTGCCGCCGCCGAGGGACCGCAGGAAGTGCGCGACCAGCAGCGGGATGTCTTCCGGTCGCTCGCGCAGGCTCGGGAGGTGGATCGGCACCACTGCCAGCCTGTAGTACAGATCCTCGCGAAACCGTCCCTCGGCGACGTCGCCCTCGAGGTCGCGGTTGGTGGCGGCGATCACGCGGGCCTCGAAGCGGATCACCCCGGTGCCTCCCACCGGCGTGAACTCGCGCTCCTGCAACGCCCGCAGCAGCTTCGCCTGGAGATCGACGGGGAGTTCGGCGATCTCGTCCAGCAGCAGCGTGCCGCCCCCCGCCTCTTCGAAACGGCCCTTCTTGTCGCGCACGGCTCCGGTGAAGGCGCCCTTCTTGTGGCCGAACAGTTCGCTCTCGAGCAGCTCACGGGGGATCGCCGCGCAGTTGACGGCGACGAACGGCCGGTCGGCCCGGGCGCTCCTGAAGTGGATGGCCTTGGCCACGAGTTCCTTGCCCGTGCCGCTTTCCCCGGTGATCAGGACCGAGGAATCGGAGTCCGCGACCTTTTCGATCAGTCGGAAGACCTTCTGCAGCAGCGGCGAGTCGCCGACGATGTTCTCGAAGCCGTACTTCTTCTGCACCTCGCGCCGCAGACGCGCGTTGTCGTGCTCCAGGCTCTTGAGCCGCAGCGCCTTGCGGACGGCGAGGACGAGCTCGTCGCGGTTGAAGGGCTTGGTGACGTACTCGAAGGCCCCGGCCTTCATCGCCTCGACGGCCATCTCGATGGTGCCGAACGCGGTGATGACGATGACCGGGGTCTCGGGGGCGGCCTGCCGCACGCGCCGCAGCAGGTCCATGCCGTCCATGCCCGGCATCTTGATGTCGGTCAGGAGCAGGTCCACGCGCTCGGTTTCCAGCGCCGCGAGCGCCTGCTCGCCCGATTCCGCGGTGAGCACGGCGTAGCCCTCCTTGGCGAGGTTGTACTCCAGGATCCGCCGCAGGCTCGCGTCGTCGTCGACGACCAGGATCTTCTCAGGCACGGGGCACCTTCGCTTCCGCGTCACCCTCGGCCGCGGGGAGCGTCAGGACGAATCGCGCCCCGCCCTCCGGCCGGTTTTCCGCCCGCAGCATCCCGCCGTGCGCCTCGGCGATGCGCAGGCTGATCGCCAGCCCGAGCCCCGTGCCTTCCGGCTTCGTGGTGTAGAAGGGCGAGAAGATCTTCGGCAGCGCCTCGGCCGTGATGCCCGGCCCCTCGTCCTCGACGACGATCTCCACCAGCCGTCCCTCCACGTCGCGGAACTCCAGGCCCTTCACCAGCCCCTCGCGCACGAGCCCGCGCAGCCGGATCTTGCCGCCGCGCGCACTTGCCTGCATCGCGTTGAGCAACACGTTGAGCAGGATCTGCTTCAGGTGCACCGGGCTGCCGCGCACCGGCAGCGGCCGGTCGACCTCAGTCGTCAGCGCCAGGCCATCCTTCGCCGCCTGCACGCGGACGAGCCCCGCGGTCTCGCGGGCGAGCTCCCCCAGGTCCAGAAGCTGCGCCTCGTCGCCGGCCTTCGGGCGGGCGAAGCCGAGGTACCCCTCGATCACCTGGTTCAGGCGGTCGGTCTCCTTGAGCAGGATGTCGAGGAATTCCGCCTTCGGCGAGTCCGGGGGCAGGTCTTCCCTGAGGATTTCGACGGTGCCCCGGATCGAGCTCAGGGGATTGCGAATCTCGTGGGTGATGGTCGCGGCCAGCTCGCCCACGGCCGCGAGACGATCGGCCCGCCGCAGCTGCCCCTCGATCTCCAGGATCAGGTCCGCCTGCCGTCGCAGATCCCGATACGATCGTTCGAGCTTCTCCGCGGCCTCCTCGCAACGCAGGCGGTAACGCTTCTCCCTGCCGGCGAAGTGGCCGATCAGCGCGGCGAACCCGAAGTAGACGGTGATCTCCATGAACTGGTTGGCCAGCTCCCGGCTCATGTGGTGCCAGTCGAGCAGGATGTGCGGGACGTAGAAGGCGGTAACCAGCGTCGAAGCGAGTATCCCGCCGCGGACGCCGAACCAGACCGCAGCCAGCCCGACCGGGATGTAGTAGAGGCGGCGGTAGAAGTCGTGCAGCAGCGGCAGCGTCGTGACGGTGGTGTAGTGCAGGACCGAAATCCCCAGCACGAGACCGACGACGGTCGCGATCTGGCGACTCGCACTTCCGGGCGTCGCGCGAAGGCGCGGCAGCCTCGCCTCCGCGATCGACGCCGACGCCCGATCACTCATGAGCGACTCAGGTGCCGAGTCCTGCGCAGAGCGCGGTCACCAGATAGCGCTGGGCGATGTCGGGGAAGATCACGACGATCGTCTTCCCGGCAAAGGACTCCTCCCGCGCCAGTCGCACGGCGGCGGCGCCGGCGGCGCCGGAGGAAATGCCGACCAGAAGCCCTTCCTCCCGGGCGAGCCGGTGCGCAAAATCCAGCGCCTCGTCGCTGTCGACCTGCTCGACGCGGTCAATGATCGTGAGGTCGAGCGTCTCGGGAATGATCCCGGCGCCGATGCCCCGGATCTTGTGGTGGCCGGGGCGAATCGGCTCTTTCGCGAGCCGCTGGCTGATTACCGGGCTCTCCTTCGGCTCGACCGCAACGGAGATGATCTTCTTCCCGCGGCCGTTCTTGATATGGCGCGAGACGCCGGTGATCGTGCCCCCGGTGCCGACCCCCGCAACCAGCACGTCGATGCCGCCGTCGGTGTCGTCCCAGATTTCCGGCCCGGTCGTCCGCTCGTGCGTGGCCGGGTTGGCCGGATTGTTGAACAGCATCGGCTGAAGATAGCGTGCCGGGTCCGACGCAGCGATCTCTTCGGCCCGGACGATGGCGCCTCGAATTCCCTCCGCCTTCGGTGTCAGGACGAGTTTCGCGCCGAGGGCGGTGAGCACCAGGCGTCGCTCGGCGTCCACGGTCTCCGGCATGGTCAGCGTGAGCCCGTACCCGCGGCAGGCCGCGACAAACGCAAGCGAAATCCCGGTGTTGATGCTCGTGGCGACCTCCACGATCTCGACTCCTGGCCGGAGTTCACCACGTTCCTCGGCGTCCCGGATCATGCCCGCCGCGATCCGGGATTTTGCCGACAGCGACGGATTGCGCCCTTCGATCTTGGCCAACACCGTCGCACGGCAGCCGCGCGTGACCCTGTTCAGGCGAACAAGCGGGGTATTGCCGATGGTACAGGTGATGTCTTCGAAGATCCGGGGCATGGCTCCTCCCTCTCCTGTGGCGTCGATGAGTGCTCCTCCGCGACGAACCTCATTAATAGTCTACTATGACGATCGACTCTCTTGCAAATACTGATTCCCCGACGCGGGTTCTCTGGAGCCACTCAGTGATCAGATGCCGGACCCGTGCAGCTGGCTGGGGAGATGCAACCCGCACTCCTTGTGCTCCGGCCGCTCCCACCACCACCGCCCCGCCCGCTCGTCGTCGCCTGCCTGGACGGGCCGGGTGCAGGGCGCGCAGCCCACCGACGGGTATCCCTGGTCGTGAAGCCGGTTGTACGGCAGATCGTGCGCCCGGATGTACTCGGCCACCTCGCCAGCCGTCCACCCCGCCAGCGGGTCGAGCTTGATCAGCCCGCCATGCGCCTCGTCGAGCGCGACCGCCTCCACGCGGGAGCGGGTGACGCCCTGCGACGCCCGCCGGCCCGAGATCCAGCCGTCGAGACCGGCGAGCGCGCGTCCGAGCGGCTCGACCTTGCGGATGCGGCAGCACTCCCTTCGCGCCTCCAGACCGCGCCTGAAGGAGAAGAGTCCCTGCCGGCGCTCCTGTTCTTCCACCGACGCGCGCTCCGGGAAGTGCCACTCGATGGCGACGCCGAAGCGCTCGCGCACCCGCTCCGCCACCTCGTAGGTCTCCTCGGGCAGACGGCCGGTGTCGATCGCGAAGATACGGGCCCCCGGGAAGACCTCCGCGAGCATCGACACCAGCACGATGCTCTCGCGGCCGAACGCCGTCGCGAGCGCCAGCCGCGGGTGCAGGAGCGCGGCGGCGCGCGCGAGCAGTTCCCGCGCGGAGGCCGCGGCGCGCAGCTCCGCGAGCAGTTCCTCTCGCTGGCGCCCTCCGGGGACAACGGTGCCCGATGCCGCCGGGGCCGTCATCAGCCGCAACCGGCCGCCGGCGCGGCAGCGCCACCCCCGCCGCCCGCGGTGACCTGCAGCACGAAATGGCCGCCATCGCGCCCGACCGCCGCCACGCGATGTCCCTGCGCCTTCACGGCGGCGATCACGTTCGTCAGCGCCCCCTGCGTCAGGCGGATCTCCAGGGTCCCGGTCGAGCCGAGCCCGGCCAGCGCCATCCCCACCTTGGCAGTGGTCATCGGGCAGGCGTCCCGCGTGATGTCGACGAGGACGCTCATGCGCTCTTCCCCTGCAGCGCGCCGAGGTGCACCTCAAGCGCCTCGATCCCCACCCGCCGCAGCGTGTCGCCGAAGCGCTCGCGGGGCTTGCCCTGGAGGCGGAAGAATTCCAGCGCCTCGGCGACCGCCGCCGTGACCTCCTCCGGCCGCGTGAGCACGGCCGCGAGGGGCCGGCCCAGCGACGGTGCGCGCCCGAGCTTGCCGCCGACGAAGATCCGATGGCCCCGGACGCGCTCGACCATGCTGCCGGAGGGGCAGGCGGTGATGCAGTCGCCGCAGCCGATGCAACGGGCACGCTCGATCCCGCCGGGCCCGCCGTCGGCGCCGGCGCGGACGGCCTTCGTCGGGCAGACCGTGAGGCAGAGCCCGCACCCCGTGCAGCCCTCGCCGCTCCAGCGCGGCTCGACCCAGCCCTTGACGCCGAGGTCGTTCTCCTCGGCCTTGAGGCAGTTGTTCGCGCAGCCGCTGATGCCGATCTTGAACTTGTGCGGCGCCGGCGCGCCGAAGAAGGTCCGGTCCAGGTCGCCGGCGAGATTCAGCGTCTCGATGACGCCGTTCGGGCACACCCCACGCCCCTGGCACGCGACGACGCCGCGCACGGTCGGCCCGCAGACGCCGAAGCCGATCCCGCGCGCGGCCAGGAAGGCCTTGAGGGCGACCAGCGCGCCCGAGGGCACATCGGGTATCTCGATGCCCTGGCGGCTCGTCAGGTGCAGGGCACCGCTGCCGAACCGCTCCGCCGCCTCGGCGACGGCCCGCGCCTGCGCGCCGTCGAGCGTCCCCGCGACCAGGTGCAGGCGCACGAGGAACCTGTCCTCCCGCTCCTGGCGCATCACACCGCCGCGCTTCAATTCCCGATAGTCGATCCCGCTCACGCTGTCACCTCCGGTCTCCCGTCGTTGCCCACCACTTCGTCATAGAACGAGCCGTACTTGAATGCGCTGTCCGGGGAGATACACACGGCCACCGCCCCGGCCGGCAGCCGCGCTTGAAGCGCCGCCCAGACCGCCGCACCCGTCGAGGGACCGACCAGCAGCCCTTCCTCGCGGGCCAGCCGCACCGCGGTCGCGTACGCGTCCCCGTCCTTCACGACCACCGTCTCGTCGATCAGCGATTCGTCAAGGATCCCCGGTTTCCTGCTCTCCGCGAAACTCTTGAGACCCGGCATCCGGTGGCCGCGCTCGGGCTCGATCGCGATCACGCGGACTGCCGGCCTGCGCTCCTTGAGGAACTTCGCAACGCCCGTGATCGTCCCGCAGGTGCCGAGGCCGGCGAAGAAGTGGGTGACCCCTCCCTCGGTCTGGTCCCAGATCTCGGGGCCCGTCGTCTCGTAGTGCGCCCGAACGTTGTCCGGGTTCTCGTACTGGTTCGGCATCACGTACCGATCGCGCGTGCCCTCCCCCTCGACGAAGCTCTTGGCGAGCGCGATCGCCCCGTCCTTGGGGTGCTCGATCGGGCAGAGGTCATCCGGCGTCGGCCAGACTTCGGCGCCGAGCAGCCGCAGGAGGGTCACCTTCTCGGCCGGCACGGCCGAAGGAACGGTGATCGTGCACGGCTGCTGCCGCAGGTTGCAGAGGGCCGCAAGCGCGATGCCCGTATTGCCGGACGTCGGCTCGACGACGCGCCGGCCGTCGAGCCGCCCGTCGCGCACGAGCCCCTCGAGAAGGGCACGCGCCGTGCGATCCTTGATGGAGCCGAAGGGGTTCATCCACTCGAGCTTCAGCAGGAAGTCGCCCTGCCCCGCCCGCTGCAGACGCCCCAGCCGTACCAACGGCGTGGGGTTCTCCCGCGACCCGATCAGCTGAGAGACATCATCGAAGACCCTGCGCGCACCGTTCATCGTCGCTCTCCGTTTCGGCCCTCCGGGAAGGACCCGGGCCGGGCAGCCATCGTATTGCTAGTATTACGATGGCTTTTATAGCATACAAACCAAATTGCAGCCGATGAAGAGCCCATATCGGCGCGATTTCGAGAGTCGTCAGAAACACGTATCTTTATGATTATAATATATTTTGCACTATGACTAGTATTGCTATGTAGATACAAACATTTCTCTTGACATGACTTCCAGGATTAGCCAAAGTCTTGGGAGCACAGAACGCAAGAGGCTCAGAGCCTGACGGCCGTCAACTATCGAGGGGACGTGTCATGAAGACAGGAGATGCGAAGTGGCTTCCACTCGGTCTTGCGCTGACAGGCCTGCTGTCGGCTGCGACACCCGGTCCGAGCGCGGCAGCAGCGTCCCGATCGGGGATCGTCACGCTCGAGGTCGACCTGACTGCGCAGGAGCCGGGCGCTCCGGCGCGCCTGTGGATTCCCTACCCCGTCTCGGATCGAAACCAGTTGGTGCGGGACGCACACGTCGGCGGAGACTACACAACGGCGTGGGTCGGCACCGACCGCCGGCACGGCACGCCGACGCTGTACGCCGAGTGGTCGCAGGGGGCCCCGACCCGCAAGCTCTCGCTCTCTTTCGTCGTCGAGCGGGACGAGGTCACCCGGCGTGATCTCCCGGCCGCCGAGCCTGCGTGGAATCCGGGGGACTATGGCCCGTACCTCCAACCGACGAGCCTCGGTCCCCTCGACGGCAAGGTCCGGGAGCTGTCTGCCACGATCACCTCCGGGAAGAGGACCGTCCTCGAGAAGGCGCGCGCGATCTACGACTGGACGGTCGAGAACATGTACCGCGACCCGGACACGAAGGGCTGCGGCAAGGGCGACGTCTGCGCACTGCTGCGAAAACCCGGCGGCAAGTGCACCGACATCTCCTCGGTGTACGTCGCGCTCTGCCGTGCGGCGGGCGTCCCGGCCCGCGAGGTCTTCGGCCTGCGTCTCGGGAAGAAGGCCGAGGAAGACGTGACCACCTGGCAGCACTGCTGGGTCGAGGTCTTCCTCCCCGGCTGCGGCTGGTTCGCCGTCGACCCGGCGGACGTGCGCAAGGCGATGCTCGTCGAGAAGCTCGACCTCGGCGACCCGAAGACGAAGGAGTACCGCGAGTACTTCTGGGGCAACGTCGACGCCTGCCGCGTGGCGCTCGCGCAGGGGCGCGACCTGGTGCTGAACCCGCCGCAGGCCGGCGCGCCGCTCAACACCTTCGGGTATCCCTACGCCGAGGTCGGCGGCAGGCCCCTGGACTGCTACGACCCCAAGACCTTCGTCTACACCTATCGCTTCCGCGAAGTGCCGGAGGCCCGATGATCATTTCTTGCCTGCGGAGGTCGCGGACGGCGAACAGCGATCGCCTGTGCCTTTGGCAACGGGGGGAGAGGGGATTTGTCGGCGGCACCGGCCCCCCGGGGCAGAGCCGCTACTTTTCTCCTGGGAGCGCCTCGAGCTGGGGCGGTTTGCCGGCGGCCACCCGCTGGGCCTTCCACTGCGCAAACCCGATCGCGGCCTCGTCGCCGGGGAGCGAGCCGAGAACCTCGAAGTAATCCTGCTTGAACCTGTCCTTGACAACTTCGGCCGCGGGCTTGCACCTGACGGCGAAGACGCGCTGCACCGACTGGTGGTCGAACGAGCGCCAGATCTGGTAGTCCTTGAGCAGGGTGTAGGCGTGCCCTTCGAGGGCGCGCACGACTGCCGCGCCGTCGAAGGTCCCGGCTCTCTCGACCGCCGCCTTGTACTCGTAGAGGATCGTGTAGGCCGATGCGCCGGAGGTGCAGGGGTAGCGGTCGTAGCGCTTCGCGAAGGACTCCACGAAGCGCCTGCCGCCGGGATAGTCGTACTTGTAGGGAATGTTCCAGGCCCAGGGCAGCGCCCCGACGACGTCCGCCATCGCCTCCGGCCCGGCGTCCTCCGCCATGCCCAGCGTGAGGTTCGGCACGACGATCTGCGTCTTGCGGTTCAGCCCGAGCTCGTTCGCGATACGGATGGCGCTGACCATATCCTGGCCGAAAAGCACGAGCACGAGCACGTCCGGCGCGGCGGCTTGCGCCTTCGCGAGCGCGCCTCGGAAATCCTGTGTCGTCGCGGTCGGGAAGGGCGTCAGCGCCCGCCCGTGCGTGGCGCCGGCGGTCCCGGTCAGCACGCGCATGGCGGTTTCGGTCGTCCAGCCCCACGTGTAATCGGCGGTGACGTAGAAGTACTTCTTCGACGGGAAGCGCGCGTTCAGGTAGACCGCGAGCACCTGCGCCGCCATCCAGGAGTCGTAGCACTCGCGGAAGACGTAGCGGTGGCCGTCCTTGCCGGTGGTGTCCGTCGAGTAGGTGAGCGTGCCGAAGAACGGCACCCCGTGCTGCTGCGCAATCTCCCCCGCGGCGATCGCGACGCTGCTCGCCGAGCCGCCGAAGAGCATCTTGACCTGTTCGCGCTCGATCAGTTCGGTGACATTGCGCTTCGTGACGTCGACCTTCGACTGCGAATCGCGCCAGACGATTTCCACGGGCCGCCCGAGGATTCCGCCCCCCGCGTTGATCTCCTCGAGCGCCATCGTGGCCGCACGATATTGGTCGAGACCCTGGGTGGCGTAGGGGCCGGTCTTCGGGTAGTTGAGACCGATCTTGACCGGCTCCCGGTCTGCCGCCGCAACGCCTGCCGGCAGCGCGCCAAGGGCTCCGAACAAGATTGCGAGAATGACAATCATCCTTCTACCCATACCGCCCTCCCCGTCTGCCCGATCAATCCTCATAGTTCCTTCTTGCACAATGCGCTCATGATAGCATTGACGTGCTCGCCACTGTCAATGAATGAGGTATTTTCCACCGTAAAATCGAATGGTTGACTTTTAACTAGTCCCACTATCTTAACACTAGACACATGAGCGATGCGGCTGACGGCGCCCGGGGACTGGTGCGCCCCATGCCGCAGTCTGCGCATGGCTTCACTCCTTCTGGTCTGGGGCGGCGCCAGCCCCGTCGAGAATGGTGCCCCCCCCGGCGACGCTGGTGCCGTCGTAGAGGACGAGGGCCTGGCCCGGCGCAAGCGCCTCGGCCGGCTCCTCGAAGCGCACCTCCAGCACCTGGTTGATGAGCCGCGCGCTACAGGGCAGCTCGCGGCCGCGGTGGCGGACACGGGCGGAAAGCCGCGCCGGCAGTTCGTCGACGAACAGGTTGACGTCGCCCGCGCGGCACGACCACGCCCGAAGCTCCTCCCTCTCGCCCACCACCAGGCGGTTGGCCGGCGCGTCCTTCGCGAGGACATAGAGGCGGCGGCCCGTGCCTGCCGCGAGCCCGGCGCGCTGCCCGACCGTGTACGCGCCCAGGCCCGCATGGCGTCCGAGAACGCGCTCCGCGCGGTCGACTATCGGGCCGGGCGCCTCTCCATTCGTCCCGAGCCCGCCCTGCGCCGTGCCGCGCCCGAAACAGAGGTCCTGGCTCTCGGGCTTGCGGGCGACCGGAAGTCCCGCGCGCGCCGCGATCTCGCGGACAACGCCCTTGGTCAGGTCCGCGAGCGGGAAGAGGACCCTCCCGAGACGCTCGCGCGGGACCGCATAAAGGAAGTAGCTCTGGTCCTTGGCGGCGTCGCGGGCGCGCGTCAGGCAGCGTCGCCCGCCGCGGGCCTCGATCCCCGCGTAGTGCCCGGTGGCCAGCATGTCGAAGCCGAGCGCGAGCGCCTTGTCCAGCAGCAGGCCGAACTTGACGAAGCGGTTGCAGTCGACGCAGGGGTTCGGGGTCCTCCCCGCCCCGTGCCCGGCGACGAACCGCCCGATCACGCGCTCCCGGAACGCAGCCGAGAAGTCGAAGACGTGGTGCGCAACGCCGATCCGATCGCAGACCGCGCGCGCGTCGCGCACCGCGTCCGCGCCGCAGCAGATCGCCCGGCCCCCGGGGCCCTCGTCGTGGCCGAGACAGAGGGTCACGCCGACGACGTCGTGCCCCGCCTCCTTGAGCAGCAGCGCGGCGACCGCGGAGTCGACGCCGCCGCTCATCGCGACGAGGACCGAACGCCTCACGTCCGCCGGAGCAGCCCGCGGTTCAGGCTCCCGCTGCGGAAACCTTCGATGTCGAGCGCCACGTGCGCGAAGCCGATCTCGCGCAGCCGGCCCGCCAGGCCGACCGCCGAGAGCACGCGCGGGGCATCCTCCCGCGGGACCTCGATCACCGCGACTGCGCCATGGTGGCGGACGCGGACTTCCCGCAGACCGAGCACGTGAAGCGCCTCCTCCGCCTGCTCGATCTGGCGCAGCTTCTGCCTGGTCACCGCGCTCCCGTAGGGGATGCGCGAGGAAAGGCACGGGGTCGACGGCTTGTCGTGGACGGCGAGGCCCAGCTCGCGCAGCATCGCCCGCACCGCCGCCTTGCCGATCCCGGCCTCCGCGAGCGGGCTGCGCACGCCCAGCTCGCCGCAGGCGCGCAGTCCCGGCCGCCAGTCCCCGCCGTCGTCGGCATTCGTGCCGTCGAGCACCGCGCGAAATCCGTTGTCCCGGGCGCAGGCGATGATGCCGCCCATGCGCACGCGTTTGCAGTGGTAGCAGCGGTCGGGGCCGTTGGCGGCGAAATCCGGCGAGACCAACTCGTCGAGCGGCAGCTCCAGGTGGCGGATGCCGATCACGGCGGCGGTCCTCGCGGCCGCCTCGCGCTCGCGGCCCGGCAGCGTGGCGGAGACCGCGGTGACCGCCAGCGCGCGCGTCCCGAGCGCCTCCTGGGACGCCGCCGCCACGAGCGAGGAGTCCGCCCCGCCGGAGAATGCGACGACGACGCTGCCCAACTCCCGCACGGCGTCGACAAGGGCGCGGTAGGTCCCGGCGCCGCCCGTGGCCGCGTTGGGCTCATCGCAGCCGCCGCGGAGCAGGGCAATCGCCGTTTCGGGCTCCCCCGCCTCCGCGAACGCCGCTGCCTCCAGCGCCCGCCCGATGTCGAAGATCTTCCCGATCCGCATGCCTCCTCCTCCGCGCCCGCCGGCGCTAGATCGCGTAGTCGTCGACGAAGACCCGCGCCTCGCGCACCGCGACGAGCAGGTCCTGGCCGGGCTGCACCCCCAGCTCCCGGAAGCGCTCGTGCGGGAGCTCGACGTTCAGCGCCTGACCGGAACGCGAGCGCAACTCGATCTTCACCACCGACCCCGCCGACTGCACCCGAATGACGGCGGCCCGCAGACCGCCCCGTTCCTCCTGCCAGGGGAAGAGCTCCAGCTCATGCGGCCGCACGAAGAGCTTCGCCGACTTGCCGTCGTCCCCGGCGGCGGCAACCGTGTCGACGACGATCGGCCCCGACACCGCCTTGCCGCCCTCGATGCGGCCGTGGAAGAGGTTCACGCTGCCGAGAAAGCCCATCACGAACTCCGAGGCGGGGTGGTGGAAGACCTCGTCGGGCGTCCCCTCCTGCTCGATCCGCCCGCGGTTCATGACCACGACCCGGTCCGCGACCTCGAGCGCCTCCTCCTGGTCGTGCGTGACGAAGACGCTGGTGACGTGCAGCTCGTCGTGCAGCCGTCGCAGCCAGCGGCGCAGGTCCAACCGCACCCGCGCATCGAGCGCGCCGAAGGGCTCGTCGAGCAGCAGGACCTTGGGCTCGATCGCCAGCGCGCGGGCGAGCGCGACGCGCTGGCGCTGGCCCCCCGAGAGCTGGGAGGGGTACCGGCCCTCGAGTCCCGCGAGCTGGATCAGGTGCAGCAGCTCCGCGACACGCGCGCGGATCGCCGCCTCTGCGGGACGCGCCCTCCGAGGCAGGATGCGCAGCCCGAAGGCAATGTTCTCGGCAACGGTCATGTGCCGGAACAGCGCGTAGTGCTGGAACACGAAGCCCACCTGCCGGGCGCGCACATCCTGACCGAGCACCTGCTGCTGCCGGAAGAGAATCGCCGAAGCGTCCCCGGGGTCGGGCGTCTCCAGGCCGGAGATGATCCGCAGCAGCGTCGTCTTGCCGCAGCCGGAGGGGCCGAGCAGGGCCACGAGGCCGCCGTCCGGCACGACCAGGTTGATGTCGTCCAGGGCCCGGAAGGGACCGAAGGTCTTGCTGATGTGCCGCAGCTCGATGCTCACGATGGCTCCTGCGCTTCGACCGCGTCGCCCCTCGGCGCCAGCCGGCGCTCGACGAGCGCCTTGGCGACGAGCGTGGCGATGGCCAGCAGCGCCAGCAGGGACGCCACGGCGAACGCGGCGACGAAGTTGTACTCGTTGTAGAGGATCTCCACGTGCAGCGGGACGGTGTTGGTCCGCCCGCGTATGTGACCCGAGACGACCGAGACCGCCCCGAACTCGCCCATGGCGCGCGCGTTGCAGAGGATCACGCCGTAGAGCAGCGCCCAACGCACGTTCGGCAGGGTGACCAGGCGGAAGATCTGCCAGCCGCTCGCGCCGAGCACCAGGGCGGCCTCCTCCTCTTCCGGGCCCAGTTCCTCCATCAGCGGAACCAGCTCCCGCGCCACGAACGGAAACGTCACGAAGACGGTGGCCAGCACGATGCCGGGTATGGCAAAGACGATCCGGACGTCGTGCGCCTGCAGCCACGGGCCGAGCCAGCCGTGCAGACCGAACAGCAGGATGAAGACCAGGCCGGCGATGACCGGCGAGACCGCGAACGGCAGGTCGATCAGGGTCAGCAGCACGCTGCGTCCGGGGAAGCGGAACCGGGCGATGGCCCAGGAGGCGGCGAGCCCGAACACGATGTTGAGCGGCACGGCGATCGCGGCCACCGTCAGCGTGAGGCGAATTGCGGCCAGCGCCGCGGGATCCCTGAGCCCGGCGAAATAGGCCTGCAGTCCCTTGCGCAGCGCCTCCGCGAAGACCTCCGCCAGCGGGACCGCGAGGAACAGTCCGAGGTAGAGGACGGTGGCGGCGATCAGCGCCACCCGGACGGCGGCTGGCTCGCGGACCACGGCGCGGGGCGCGGCGCCGGCGCGGCCCCGAACCGCATGGGTCGGTGACGTGCCGGCCACGGTCAGGCCCCCGTCCTGCCGGGCTTGCCGGCCCACCACTGCAGCAGGTTGATCGCCAGCAGCAGCGCGAACGAGGCCGCGAGCATCACGACGGCGATCGCGGCGGCGCCCGCGTAGTCGTACTGCTCGAGCTTGACGATGATCAGCAGCGAGGTGATCTCGGTCTTCATCGGCATGTTGCCCGAGATGAAGACGACGGAGCCGTATTCACCGAGCGCCCGCGCGAACGCCAGTCCGAACCCGGTCACCAGCGCCGGGGCAACGGCGGGCAGAATGACCCTCCCGAACGTCTGCCAGCGGCCGGCGCCGAGGCACGCGGCAGCCTCTTCCTGCTCGCGCTCGAGTTCCAGCAGGGCGGGCTCGACGGTCCGGACGACGAACGGCAGGCCGATGAAAGTCAACGCCAGCGTCACCCCGAGGGGGGAGAACGCGGCATGGATCCCGAGCGGCTCCAGCCAGCGTCCGATCCAGCCGTTCTGCGAGTAGACGGCCGTCAGCGCGATGCCCGAGACCGCGGTCGGCATCGCGAACGGCAGGTCCACGATCGCGTCGAGGACCCGCCGGCCGGGGAAGGTGTAGCGCACGAGC
Source organism: bacterium (assembly GCA_036524115.1). Lineage (NCBI taxonomy): Bacteria > bacterium. The sequence continues at coordinate 20,239 of DATDCY010000139.1, forward strand.
GTCCAGGCCACGATGAAGCCGAAGACCACGTTCACCAGGGCCCCGACCAGCGAGGCCCCCAGCGTCAGACGGTACGAGGCTACCGCGCGGGGATCGCTGGCGATCGCCCAGAACGCCTGCCAGGAGAGGGCCCCCGCCTTCGCGAACAGGGTCGCCAGCGGCAGCAGCACGATCAGGCTGAGGTACAGGACCGTGTACCCCAGCGTGAGGCCGAAGCCGGGAAGCGGCGAAGGCCGTCGGAAGGCGGGGCCCTTCATCGGTGCGCGCTACTTCGGCTGGTAGATCTGGTCGAAGACGCCCTTGTCGGCGAAGTGCCGGGGCTGGGCTTGCCGCCAGCCGCCGAACACGTCGTCGATCGTGAAGAGCGCGAGCTTCGAGAACTGCGCGTCGAACTTCTTCGCGGCCGCCGGGTCGCGGGGGCGGTAGAAGTTTCTCGCCGCGATCTCCTGGCCCTCCGGCGAGGCGAGGTACCTCAGGTATTCCTCGGCGACCTTGCGGGTGCCGTGCCGGTCGACGACGGCGTCCACGACCGCCACCGGCGGCTCGGCGAGGATGCTGATCGAAGGCGCCACGATCTCGAACTTGTCGCTCCCGAACTCCTTGAGGGCGAGGAACGCCTCGTTCTCCCAGGCGAGCAGCACGTCGCCGATCCCGCGCTGGACGAAGGTCGTGGTCGAGCCGCGCGCGCCGGAGTCCAGGACCGGCACGTTGCGGAAGATGGCCGTGACCAGCTCCCTGGCCTTGGCCTGCGCCTTCTCGACGGCCGGCGCGCTGCCCGGGTCCTTGACGAGCGCCAGGTCGCCGAGTTCCCTCTTGAGCGCGAAGCCCCAGGCCGCGAGGTAGTTCCAGCGCGCGCCGCCGGAGGTCTTGGGGTTCGGCGTGATCACCGAGACGCCCGGTTTCGCCAGGTCGTCCCAGTCCTTGATCTGCTTGGGATTGCCCTTGCGCACAAGGAACACGATGGTCGAGGTGTAGGGCGCGCTGTTGTCGGGAAGGCGCTTCTGCCAGTCGGTCGGGAGCAGCCCGGCGTTCGCGGCGACGGCGTCGATGTCCCCGGCGAGCGCCAGGGTGAGCACATCGGCCTCGAGGCCGTCGATGACGGCTCGCGCCTGCTTGCCCGAGCCGCCATGGGACTGCTGGACGCTCACCTCCTCGCCGGAAACGCTCTTCCAGTGCTTCGCGAAGGCGGCGTTGTATTCGGCGTAAAGTTCGCGGGTCGGGTCGTACGAGACGTTGAGGAGTTGTGTCGCTGCGCGGGCGGCAGGTGTAACGAAGGCAGGTGCCGCGAGAGCGGCGACGACGAGCGCCGCAACGGTCGATTTCCTGCTGGATGCCATTTCATTCTCCTTGTGCTGCCGTTCTTTTGTCCTCGGACGGGGCCGGTGGTCAGGTGTTGGCCCGGCACCCCCACGACTCGGGAACGCCGGGCTAGGTACAGCAGCACGCGGGACGAGCGGACAGAGCGACGCCGGCGGCTACGATCTGACTGCCGGCGAAATTGGTCATCACAACTCCTCTACCTGTAGAGCACTTTTCAATTGCTATTATTACCATAGCAATGATACAGTATGCTGTCAAGCGAGAATGTGAGGCCATCGGAGGAGCTGGAGATGCCGGAGCGAAGAGTCCACCTCGATCACGCAGCAACAACGCCCGTCGACCCGTCGGTGCTGACGGCGATGTTGCCGTTTCTCGCGGGGAATTTCGGCAACCCGGCCAGCCTCTACGAGGAGGGGCAGATCGCGCGGAGCGCGGTCGACGTCGCCCGGCGCAACGTCGCCGGACTACTGGGAGCCGACCCCTCGGAGATCGTCTTCACCAGCGGAGGCTCCGAGAGCGACAACCATGCCCTGCGCGGCGTCGCCTCGGCCGCGGCGGACGGCGGTGTCCACATGATCACCACCGCCATCGAGCACCACGCCGTCCTCTCCACCGCGCGCCACCTCCGCAGCCAGGGCGCGGATGTCTCGATCCTGCCGGTCGACGGCCATGGGCTGGTCGATCCCGACGACGTGCGACGCGCGATCACGCCGCGGACGGCACTCGTCTCCGTCATGCACGCCAACAACGAGGTCGGCAGCATCCAGCCGATCGCGGAGATCGGCCGTATCACCCGGGAGGCCGGCGTCCTCTTCCACACCGACGCCGTCCAGACGTTCGGCCACGCGGCGACGCCGGTTGATCAGCTCGGGGTCGACCTGCTCTCGCTCTCGGGTCACAAGCTCTACGGGCCCAAGGGGATCGGCGCCCTGTACGTGCGCCGGGGCACCCTCGTGGCGAGGCTGCTGCACGGCGGCGGCCAGGAGGACGGCCGGCGCGCCGGGACCCTCAACGTGCCCGGGATCATCGGTCTCGGCGAGGCAGCGGCGCTCGCAGAGCGCTCCTTGGTGTCTGATGCAGCGCGTTGCGTGCTCCTGCGGGACCGGGTCATCGACGGCGTTCTCGGGACCATCGAGGATGCGCGGCTCACCGGACACGCCGAGCAGCGCCTCCCGGGCAACGCGTCCTTCTGCCTGGCGGACGTGGAAGGCGAAGCGCTCCTGCTGCTCCTCGACAGGCGGGGGTTCACGGTCTCTTCGGGATCGGCCTGCTCCTCCGGTTCCGGGGAGGCCTCCCACGTGCTCTCCGCGATCGGCGTGCCCGCACACCTCGCCCACGGCGCCCTGCGCGTGACGGTGGGTCGCGCGACCACGTTTGAGGATGTCGATCGGTTCCTCGAGGCGCTTCGGGACAGCGTCCGGGTGCTGCGCCGGATTTCGCCGCGCACAGGCGCCCGCGGTGTCGGGTTTGCGCCCGCGATGCCGTAAAATGGGCCGAGGTCGGGAGATGAGCGATTCCCATCGCCGGGGAGGCACCATGGAGATAGCGACGCAGGCCGTGCGCATCGGGCTGGACTGGGACACCCGCACCGGCGCGGTGACGGTGCCCGTGTACCAGACCGCGACGTTTCGCCACCCCGGGCTCGGGCAGAGCACCGGGTACGACTACAGCCGCTCGGGCAACCCGACGCGGCAGGCGCTCGAGGAAGGGATGGCGCTGCTCGACGGCGGCGCGCGCGGCTTCGCGTACTCATCGGGGATGGCGGCGATCACGTCGCTGCTGCTGCTCTTCAAGGCGGGGGACCACCTCGTCGTGACCGAGGACCTCTACGGCGGCAGCTACCGGCTCTTCGAGCAGGTCTTCCGGCAGTACGGGCTGGCGTTCACGTACGCGGACACGAGCGATCCGGCCGCGGTGCGCGCCGCGTTCCGTCCCGAGACGCGGGCGCTCTTCGTCGAGTCCCTGACGAACCCGCTGCTCAAGACGGCGGACCTGGCCGCGCTCGCGGCGCTCTGCCGGGACCGCGGCGCGCTCTGCATCGTCGACAACACCTTCCTCACGCCGTACCTCCTGCAGCCTCTGGCCCTCGGAGCGGACGTCGCGGTCTACAGCGGCAGCAAGTACCTCGCCGGGCACAACGACACGATCGCGGGCCTCGCCGTGGTGCGCGGCGAGGAACTGGCCAAGCGGGTGTACTTCCACCAGAACGCCGCCGGCGCGGTGCTCGGCCCGCAGGACAGCTGGCTCGTGATCCGCGGGCTCAAGACGCTCGGGGTGCGCCTCGACCGGCAGCAGGAGAACGCCGCGGCGATCGCCGCTTTCCTCGCGGGTCACCCGCGGGTGACGAAGGTCCTCTACCCGGGGCTCCCCGGGCACCCTGGCCACGACCTGCTGCGGCGGCAGGCCCGCGGGTTCGGGGCGATGGTCTCCTTCGAGCTCGCCGCGGCCGACCTGGTGCCGGCGTTCCTCGGTCGCCTGCGGCTGATCTCCTTCGCGGAGAGTCTCGGGGGGGTCGAATCGCTGGCGACCTATCCCTGGCAGCAGACCCACGCGGACATCGAGCCGCAGGTGCGCGCGCGCCTCGGCATCTCGGAGCGGCTGCTGCGCCTCTCGGTCGGCATCGAGGACGCCCGCGACCTGATCGCGGACCTGGCGCAGGCGCTCGACGGCGGGGGCGCGCGATGAAGCTCGCCACGCGCCTGATCCACGGGCCGCACGCGGCGGACGCGGCGACGGGGGCGCTCTCCGTGCCGGTCCACCATGCGTCGACGTTCGCGCAGCGCTCGGTGGACGCCTTCGGGAAGTACGACTACGGGCGCTCGGGCAACCCGACGCGCGAGGCGCTCGAGGAAACGCTGGCGGCGCTCGAGGGCGGGACGGTCGCCTGCGCCTTCGCCTCCGGGATGGCCGCGATCTCCACCACGCTGCTGCTCTTCGCTCCCGGCGACCACCTCGTGGTCTGCGAGGACGTCTACGGCGGCACCTACCGCGCGCTCACGAAGATCTTCTCGCACTGGGGGCTGGCCGCGACCTTCGTCGACGCGACCGACCCGGCGTCGATCGCGGCGGCGATCCGCCCGGAGACCAGGGCGCTGTTTCTCGAGACGCCGTCCAACCCGCTGCTGAAGATCACGGACCTGCGCGCGGCGGCGGCCCTGGCGCGGGAGCGCGGCCTGCTCGGCATCGTCGACAACACCTTCATGACCCCGTACCTGCAGCGGCCGCTCGCGCTCGGCTGCGACATCGTCCTGCACAGCGGCACGAAGTTCCTCGCCGGCCACAGCGACGTGGTCTGCGGCTTCGCGGTCGCGGGCGACGCCGGGCTCGGCCGGCGGCTGCGCTTCCTCCAGAACGGCTTCGGCGCCGTCCTCGGCCCCCAGGACTGCTGGCTGGCGCTGCGCGGCATCAAGACGCTGCGCGTGCGCCTCGAGGAGAGCCAGCGCAGCGCGCGGCTGGTCGCGGCGTGGCTGGCGGAGCGCCGGAACGTCCTGCGCGTGCACTATCCGGGACTGGCGGCGCACCCGGGCCGCGCGGTGCACGAGGCCCAGGCGGACGGGCCAGGCGCAGTCCTCTCGTTCGAGCTGGCCTCGGCGGAACTGACGCGCCGGCTCCTCGAGGGGGTCGAACTCGCCGCCTTCGCCGTGAGCCTCGGCGGCGTGGAGAGCATCCTCTCCTGGCCGGCGCGCATGTCGCACGCCTCGCTGTCGCCGGCGGAACGGGCGGCGCGCGGGATCGGCGACAACCTGCTGCGCCTGTCCGTCGGCCTCGAGGACCCGGACGACCTGATCGCCGACCTCGGGCGGTGGATCGGCGACACGGACCAGCATGGATGAGCGGCAAGGATCCACGACAACGAACCGCAGGCAGCAACGTCGGGCAACCCGGGGGGAGGTGCTGGTTTGAAGCGGATTCGGGATCTGAAGATCAGACACAAGCTGTTGTTGATCGCCGGGCTGGGCGTCGCCGCGATCGTTGCGAACATGTTCGTGTCGACGCTGACGCTGCGCGAGACCATGCTCAAGGAGAAGGCGCTCAAGACCAGGCACCTCGTCGAAACCGCCAGGAGCGTCCTCGAGCACTACCGGCAACTCGCCCTCGATGGGAAGCTGTCCGAGGGTGCCGCCCAGGCAGCGGCGATCGCGACGATCCGGGAGCTGCGCTACGAGAAGGATGACTACTTCTGGATCAACGACATGGGCCCGACGATGCTCATGCACCCCTTCAAGCCCGAATTGAACGGGACCGACCTCTCGAACTACAAGGACCCCGACGGCAAGCGGCTGTTCTCGGAGATGGTCGAGGTGGTGCGCCGCGCCGGGGCGGGCTTCGTCTATTACGCCTGGCCCAAGCCCGGCTTCAGCAAGCCGGTGCGCAAGGTGTCCTACGTTGCCGGATTCGAGCCGTGGGGCTGGGTGCTCGGCAGCGGCATCTACCTTGACGACGTCGACGCGCTGTTCATGGCTCAGCTGCGCAGGAGCGTCCTCTTTCTCGCCGCGATCATCGCGATCTTCGCCGTCACGAACTGGCGCATCGCCGAGACGATCGCCCGACCGCTCGGCGGCGAGCCGGCGGAGATCGCGCGGATCGCCGAGAAGATCGCCCGGGGCGAGCTCGGGATCGGCTTCGACGCCCGAAACGCCGAGGGCAGCGTCTACCGCTCGATGGAGAAGATGGCCCGGAAGCTCGGCGAAGTCGTCGGCAGCGTGCAGTCCGCGTCCGGGAGCATCGCCGGCGGCGCACGGCAGCTTGCCATGAGTTCCGAGGCGCTGTCGCAGGGCGCGAGCGAGCAGGCGGGCGCGGTGCAGCAGGTGCTCGCGTCGATCGAACAGATCAGCCAGACGATCCAGCAAAATGCCGAAGCGGCCCAGGAGACGGATCGCTTCTCCCGGAAGGCGGCCGACGATACCCAGCGTGGCGGCGCGACCGTGGTCCAGACGGTGGCCGCCATGAAGCAGATCGCGGCGAAGACCAGCATCGTCGAGGAGATTGCCCGCCAGACGAACCTGCTGGCGCTGAACGCGGCGATCGAGGCGGCGCGGGCGGGCGAGAGCGGCCGGGGCTTCGCGGTCGTGGCGAGCGAGGTGCGCAAGCTCGCGGAGCGTTCCCAGGCAGCGGCAGCGGAGATTTCCCAGCTCTCGGGTGCGAGCGTCCGGATCGCGGAGGAGGCTGGAAGCATGCTGGCCAAGCTCGTTCCGGACATCCAGCGGGCCGCGGACCTCGTCAGGGAGATCAACGGCGCCAGCAGGGAACAGCACGAAGGGGCGCAGCAGGTGGGCGCGGCGATCCGGCAGCTCGACCAGGTCGTGCAGAGCAATGCCAGTTCCGCGGAGGAGATGGCCGCAACAGCGCAGGAGCTCTCGGCGCACAGCGCGCACCTCCTCGAGATCGTCCGGTTCTTCACGTTCGCGGGCCAGGAGGAGCGGTTGGTCGCGGCGACCGCAGCGGCAACCTGACGCCCGGGCGGCCGGCCTATATCTGGTAGTCGGCGAGGTCGGAGCGCTTCTGGAGGACGATGATCCGCGCCTCCTCGTTGAGCACCAGCGAGTTGGCGGGCACGCTGCGGTTGAGGAAGACGCCGGCGCCGATCGTGCTGCCGGCGCCGACGACGGTGTCGCCACCCATGATCGTCGCGCCGGAGTAGACGGTCACGTTGTCCTCGAGCGTCGGATGGCGGCGCTTGCCGTGCAGCGCGCGCCCGCCGGAGAGCGAGCGGGCGATGAGCCCGACCCCCTGGTAGATCTTGACGTGGCTGCCGATCCGCGAGGTCTCCCCGATGACCGTCCCCGTGCCGTGGTCGATGTAGAAATGCGAGCCGATCCGGGCCCCCGGATGGATGTCGATGCCCGTGCGCCCGTGCGCCCACTCGGTCATGACGCGCGGCACCAGCGGCACCCCCTTGGCGTAGAGGATGTGGGCCATGCGCTGGACCGCCACCGCCTCGACGAAGGGGTAGGCGAGGATGATCTCGTCGGTCGCCACCGAGGCGGGGTCCCCCTGGAAGGCGGCCTCGACGTCGGTCTGGAGCAGCGCCCGCACCTCGGGGAGCAGACGCAGGAACTCGGCCGTGATCTCGCCGGCGAGCGCGGGCACCTGGGGCAGCGCCGGGCAGGCCGGAGAGCAACGCAGGCTCTTGTTGATCTCCTCGCGCAGGCGCATGCACACGGAGTGCAGCAACGCGGCGACCTCGCCCTCGAGCTCGGCGGCGTGCGGCAGCCGCTCGCCGAAGAACCCCGGGAAGAGCAGGCGCAGCAGATCGCGGGCGATCAGCCCGACGGCCCGCTTTGACGGGAGGTTCTTGCCCTCGAGGTGGTTGATGTTCCCGACCTGCCGGTAGGACTCCATGAGCAGCGCCGCCGGCCCTTCGCAGCGCGCGCAGGGCCGCGGGGCGCCGGTGGCCGGATCGAGACCGGCGCACTCGGAGCCCCTGGAGGCCTTGTTCCGATCCTCTCCCTGGCTCACTCGCCGCGTCCTCCTCCCGGCCCGGCGCCTGCCCCGCCGGCTCGCCGCCGCGTCCCTCGTCATTCGATAGTTGGGGAACGAGCCGCACCTGTCAAGCCTGCAACGCCGCCTTCCTGCGTGCGGGCGCACACCCGCGGCCGCGCAGCGCCGCCGCGATCACGGCCTGCACCTCCGCGAGGTCGAGCGGCTCGACCAGGTAGTAGAAGACGCGGTGGCTGCGCAGCCGCCGCTGCGTCTCCACCGAGTCCCGGGCGGCAACAATGATCAGCGGCAGCGCCGGGTCGGCCTGGTTGAGGCAGGGGAGGTAGTCGAGCCCCTCGTCGCCGTCGGCACCGACCCCCGCGAAACAGACCGCGAGGTTCCGGTCCACGGCCTCGCCGATGGCCGCCGGACCGCTGTCCGTCCACTCGACCTCCAGCCCGGCCCGGGCGATGGCGTCCGCCAGCGCGCCCGCCGGCGGACGGCGCGTGTAGACGAGGGCGCGGGGTCTCT
>DATDCY010000140.1 GCA_036524115.1 bacterium
AGCGCCAGCACGCCGGCCGCCGCGGCCGGCGCCAGCAGCGGCACGAGCGGCAGCCGATAGCGCTCGGCGACGAAGAACAGGACGACCGACGCGCCGTACCCGGCGGCGAACACCGCCAGGAACAGCGGCCCGCGCCCGCGGACCTCGAGGCAGCCGAGCGCGCCGAGACAGACCAGCGCGCCCCACCACCAGCGGTAGTGGCGCACCGGGAAGGAGACCGCCGTGAAGTGCGCCAGCGCCTTGTTGTTGCTCGGCTCCGGGGCTCCGAGGAAGATGCCGGTCTTGACGCCGAGCAACCGCGCCCAGCGCCCGGGCGCGGCCACGATCTCCTCCCTCGCCCGCGCGTACCACCAGCGGTCCTGCGCCGCGAGCGAGGCCTGGCCCGCGCGCACCGGCCGCAGCATCGTCGCCTCCCAGCGCAGCCCTGGCGGGACCGGCGTCACGCCATCCGCGCCGCGCTCGTTGCCGAGGTAGAAGTTCACGCCGCCGTTGGCCGCGACAGGTATGACGGCGCCCTCCGCCCGCCAGTTGTGGATGGTGGTCGGCGCGATCCCGACGACGAGACCGAGAGCCCACGCGGCGGCCGCGGTCGGGCGAACGGCCCCGCCCCGGCGCCAGAAGGCCAGCGCCGCGCCCAGGACGGCGAACGGCAGCGCCACGATGACGTTGGGACGCGTCACCGCCGCGGCGGCCAGCAGAAGCCCCGAGAGCAGCGGCGTGAGCGGCCCGCCGCCCTCGAGCCCGCGCCAGAGCGTCCAGAGGCCCCAGAGCAGCAGGAAGGCGAACAGCGTGACGTCGAGGACTTCGCCCTCGAAGAAGATCCGCAGCGGGTAGCAGGCGCCGATCCACGCCCCGCCGAGGGCCGCCGCCCGCCCGAACCAGCGTTCGCCAAGGCGGTAGGCCGGGTAGAGCGCGGCCAGCCCGAGGAGGCTCTGGACAATCGCCACGACGGCGAAGCTGCGCCCGGCAGCCGCATACACCGCCGCGAGGAAGTATGGGTAGAGCGGCGGTCGGAAGAAGGCCGCCGGGTGCCCCTGGGCGAGGATCTGCTGCGCGGTGCGGTCGAACGTCAGGGAGTCGACAAGCGGGTAGCCGAACCACGGCTGCTGCACGAGGTCCGACAGATACCACAACCGCAGCGCGACGCCGGCGCCGATCGCGAGCCAGAACCCGGCCGGCAGACCGAAAACGGGGACAGATTTGTTTTCCACGGGACAGCCGCCCGAATCACACGAGACGAACGCTGGAAAATAAGTCTGTCCCCATTTCACAGACCGTACTTGTCCAAGCGGTAGCGGAGGGTGCGGTCGTTGAGGCCGAGCAGGCGCGCCGCCTCGGCCCGGCGTCCGCCGGCCAGCTGCAGCGCCTGCGCCACCAGGCGCTTCTCGAACTCGTTCACCGTCTCCTCGAGGTTGATGCCCTCCGGCGGGATGGCCGCCGGCGGCGCGCCCTCCGCGGGCGCGAGCCGCCCCCCTCCCTCCCCGGTACGGATGTGCTCGGGCAGCGCCGCCGCCGTGATCGGCTCCCCCGGGTGCATGGCCATGACCCGCTCCACCACGTTCTCGAGCTCGCGGACGTTTCCCGGCCAGGGATACGCCGTGAGCGCGGCGAGCGCGTCCGGCGTCACCTCCACGCCCCCGGCGGCGCCGTCGCCCCCGTACTTCGCGACGAAGTAGAGCACCAGCTTCGGGATGTCCTCGGTCCGCTGACGCAACGGCGGAACGTGGATCGGGATCACGTTGAGGCGGAAGTAGAGGTCCTCCCGCATGGCGCCGTCCCGCAGCAACGCGCCGAGATCGCGGTTCGTCGCGGCGATGATCCGCACGTCCACCGTGATGTCGCGGCTGTCCCCGACGCGGCGGACCTTCTCCTCCTGGAGCACCCGCAGCAGCTTCACCTGCACGGCCTTGCTCGTCTCGCCGATCTCGTCGAGGAAGAGCGTGCCCCCGTCGGCCGCCTCGAAGAGTCCCTTCTTGTCCGCCACGGCGCCGGTGAAGGAGCCCTTCACGTGCCCGAACAGCTCGCTCTCGAGCAGCGTCTCCGTGAGGGCGCCGCAGTTGACACTGACCAGCGGTTTCGCGGCGCGCGCGCTGTGCGTGTGGATCGCCCGCGCGATCAGCTCCTTGCCCGTGCCGCTCTCCCCGGTGATGAGCACCGTGCTCTTGCGGCCCGCGACCCGCCCGACGACCTTGAAGATCTCCACGAGCCCCGGGCTGTCGCCGATGAGGAAGTCGCTGCGGTTGTCGCCGCGCACCTCCAGGTGCGCCGCGTGCTCCTCGCGGTCGCGGCCGCGCGTGATCCCCTCGCGCACGAGCTGGCGGATCCGGCCGAGGTAGTCGCCCTCCTTGACGATGTAGTCCACCGCGCCGAGCTGGATCGCCTGGATCGTCGCGTCCGCCGACGGGAAGGCGGTCATCACCAGCAGCCGCGCGCCGGGGCAGCGCTCCTGCACCAGCCGCAGCACATCGAGGCCGGAGATGTCCGGCATCCGCATGTCGGTGACCAGCAGGTCGCAGGGCCCCTCGGCGAGGGCGGCCTCCAGGCCGGCCCGCCCCGCGGCCGTGCGCACCGCGCAGCCCTCCTTCGCGAGCATGACGGAGAGGACCTTGCGGATCCCCGGCTCGTCGTCGACGACGAGCACGCGCGGCGCGCCGCTCACGCCGCGGCCTCCACCGGCGAGGGCGCCGGCGCCTGCTGGCGCACGGGGAAGACCACGCGGACGATCGTGCCGCGGCCCGGCTCGCTCTCGACGTCGATGCGCCCGCGGTGGGCCTCGACGATCTTGTGCACGAGCGCCAGGCCCAGGCCGGTGCCCTGCTCCTTGGTCGAGAAGAACGGCGTGAAGATCTTCGCGAGCGCCGCGCGCGGGATGCCGACGCCGGTGTCCGCGAACTCCACCGTCGCCTCCCGCTCGCCCGCGCCCACCGCGATGTCCAGCCGCCCGCCGCCCGGCATCGCCTCCACGGCGTTGAGCGCCAGGTTCCAGAACACCTGCCGCACCAGCTGCGGGTCCACCTCGGCGCGCGCCGGCGCCGGGCCGCGGCGGGCGACGGCGATGCGGCAGCCGCGCGCGCGCGATTGCAGCAGCGTCACGGTCTCCTGCAGCACCTCGAGCAGGTCCGTCTCGCGCGCCGCGATGTCGCGCGGGCTGGCGTAGCCGAGGAAGTCGGTGACGAGCGCGTCGAGGCGCACGACCTCCCCGGTCACGATGTCGAGCAGCTCGCGCCCGGTGCCCTCGACGACCAGCTCCTCGCGCAGCATCGCTATGGAGCCGCTGAGGCTCGCCAGCGGGTTGCGGATCTCGTGCGCCATGCCGGCGGCCAGCTCGCCGACGGCCGCGAGGCGGTCGGAGCGCCGGACCTGCTCCTCCATGCGCCGGATCGCCGTCAGGTCCTGGAACGCGCAGATGACCCCCGTGCTCCTGCCCTCGCCGTCCCGCAGCGCCGAGAAGGTCATCCCGAGCAGCGGCCCGCCGGCGCCCGCGCCCGCCATCCCCCCCTCGGCGCGCAACGCCCCCTCCGCGAGCTGGGCCGGGTCCGCCCAGAGGTCGGTGCCGGGCGGCAGGTGGAAGACGGCGGTGAACGGCCGCCCGATGACGGCCGCCGCCGAGAGCTGCGCGATGCGCTCCGCGGCGCGGTTGCAGTAGGTGATCGTCCCCGCGAGGTCCGTGGTCACCAGGCCGCTGGCGATGTTCTGGAGGATGTGCTCGCTGCGCCGCTCCAGCTCCGCGAGCGAGGCGCTGGCGGCGTCGAGTTGCACGCCCGCCTTCCGCGCCGACTCCGCAAGGTGGGCGGCCAGGAACGCCACGAGGAAGAAGCCGAACACCGCGAGCAGGTGGCGGTAGCCGACGGCAGTGCGGCTCATCGTCGCGAACATCCCCGCGGGGTCGATCACCGCGGCCACCCGCGGCGCCAGCGGGGCGCCGACCGCGGCGCCGTAGAGGACGGCGCTGCCGGCCGCGGCGATGAGGCTCCCGCGCCGGTAGAAGAGGATCCCCGCGCCGATGATGATCAGGAAGTAGACGATGACGAACGGGCTCGCCGCCCCGCCGGTGATGACCACGACGCCCGAGAGCACCGCGAGGTCCAGCGCGAGCTGCACGACGGCGAACCGCGCCTGGTCGCGCACCTGCGACTGGAGGAGCGCGTAGGCGATCGTCAGCAGGTAGATCAGCCCGACGAACAGGTAGAGCCCGCGCAACGGCGTCGAGGAGAACTCCTCGCCCTGGCGCACCTGCAGGATGATGGTGACGCCGAGCATGACCGTCGCGACGACCAGCCGCAGGCCCATGAGCCAGCGCAGGCGCCCCGCGACGCCCGAGCCGCCGCCCGGCCGGCCCGGCTGGCCGTCCCGACCGTCCGCCACGACCCGCCCGCTGCTAGCCGATGGTGCCGGCGAGCTTGAAGACGGGCAGGTACATCGCGATGACGATGTAGCCGAGCGCGATGCCGAGGAAGACCATGATGAACGGCTCGAGCATCGAGGAGAGCGCGCCCACCGCGGTGTCCACCTCCTCGTCGTAGAAGTCGGCGATCTTGCCGAGCATCGTGTCCAGCGCGCCCGCCGACTCGCCGACGCCGATCATCTGCACCACCATCGGCGGGAAGACGCCCGTCTGCTGGAGCGGCTCGGCGATGGTCTTGCCCTCAGAGATCGCCTGGCGGGTCTTGAGGATGCCCTCCTCGATGACCTTGTTCCCGGCGGTGCGGGCGACGATGTCGAGGCCGTCGAGGATCGGCACGCCGCTGGTGATGAGCGTCCCGAGCGTGCGCGTGAACTTCGCCACCGCGACCTTGCGCACGAGCACGCCGACGATCGGGAGCTTGAGCGCCATCGCGTCGGTCTGACGCTTTCCGCTCTCGGAGGCGCGGTAGCGCTTGAGCCCGACGATCGCCGCCACGATGACGCCGATGATGAGCCACCAGTACTTCTGGAGGAACTTGCTCAGGTCGATGACCGACTGGGTGACCGCCGGCAGCGTGCCGCCGAAGTCCTGGAACATCTTCTCGAAGGTCGGGATGACGAAGAGCAGCATCAGGAAGACGACGGCCACGGCGACGGTGACGACGACCGAGGGGTAGACCATCGCGCTCTTGACCTTCTTCTTGAGGGCCATCGTCTTCTCGATGTAGGTGGCGAGCCGGTTGAGGATCGTGTCGAGGATGCCGCCGGCCTCGCCGGCCGCGACCATGTTGACGTAGAGCTCCGGGTACGCCTTCGGGTGCTTGCGCAGCGCCTCGGCGAAGGTCGACCCCTGCTCGACGTCGGCGCGGACCTTGTTGATGATCCCGCCGAAGGTCTTGTTCTCGGTCTGCCCGCCGAGGATCTCGAGGCACTGCACGAGCGGCAGGCCGGCGTCGATCATCGTCGCGAACTGCCGCGTGAATGTCACGAGGTCCTTCTCCGTGACCTTCGGCTCGAAGCCGGGGATCTTCAGCTGGATGTCGCGCGACTTGGGGCTGACGCTCGCCCCGAGCACGCCCTGCCGGCGCAGCAGCGCGACGGCCGCGCCCTGGTCGGCGGCCTCGATCACGCCCTTCTGGGTGGCGCCCGCCCTGTTCCTGCCCTCGTACTTGAAAGCCGGCATCCCGCTCCTCCCGCAATCCTCCCGGCCGCGATGCGGTCGGTCCTCTAGCTAGGCCGCCGCGGCGCCCCGCTCCCGGACGGGCCGCCGCCGCTCCGCTGGATCATCTGGATCAGCTCGTCCGGATCGGTGGAACGGCTGATGCAGTCGTCGTAGCTGAGGTGCCGGCGCAGGTAGAGGTTATGCAGCGCCTGGTTCATCGTCTGCATGCCGTACTTGGCCTGCCCCGCCTGCATCATGCCGTAGATCTGGTGGATCTTGTCCTCGCGCATCAGGTTGCGGATCGCCATGTTCGGGACCATGACCTCGAGCGCCAGCGCCCGTCCGTGCCCGCTGGCCTTGGGGATGAGCTGCTGCGAGAGCACCCCCTCGAGGACGAACGAGAGCTGCGCGCGAATCTGGGGCTGCTGGTGCGGCGGAAAGACGTCGACGATGCGGTTGATGCTCTGGAGGCAGGAGTTGGTGTGCAGGGTCGCGAAGCAGAGGTGGCCGGTCTCGGAGACCGTGAGCGCGGCCTCCATCGTCTCCAGGTCGCGCATCTCGCCGATGAGCACGACGTCCGGGTCCTGCCGCAGCACGTACTTGAGGGCCTTCTTGAAGCTCTGCGTGTCCGCGTGCACCTCGCGCTGGTTGACCACGCACTTCTTGTGGTGGTGCAGGTACTCGATCGGGTCCTCGATCGTCATGATGTGGGACTGGCGTTCCATGTTGATCTTGTCGAGCATCGCCGCGAGCGTCGTGGACTTGCCGCTGCCGGTCGGGCCGGTGACGAGGATCAGCCCCTTGGGCTTGTCGCACAGCTCGCTGACGATCCGCGGCAGACCCAGCTCCTCGAAGGAGAGGATCTTGAAGGGGATGGTGCGGATGGCGGCCGCGACGGCGCCGCGCTGCATGAAGATGTTCGCCCGGAAGCGCGAGAGGCCCTTGACGCCGAAGGAGAGGTCGAGCTCGTCCTCCTCCTCGAACTTGTACTTCTGCGCGTCCGTGAGGATGCTGTAGCAGAGCCGCTTGGTGTCGGCCGCGCCGAGCGGCTCGAGGGTCTTGATCGGCATGAGCGCGCCGTCGATGCGCAGCACGGGCGCGGTCCCGGTGGTGATGTGCAGGTCGGAGGCGCCCTTCTCGATCATCTCCTTCAGCAGTTCGTGCAGGCTGACCATCGTGCGCCCCCCGTCCCTACCCCGATGTTGTCCGCGAGTCTACCAGATGGCCCCCTAGTCGGCAAAGGTGACGCGAATCACTTCCTCGACCGTCGTCGCGCCGAGCTTCACCTTCTCCAGGCCGCTGCGCCGCAGCGTGTACATGCCGCCCTCCACGGCCGCCGCCTTGATCTCCGAGGTGCTCGCGCCCTGGAGGATCAGGTCGCGGATGCGATCCGAGATCGTCATGACCTCGTAGAGCGCGACGCGCCCCTTGTAGCCGGTGCCCGAGCAGATCGAGCAGCCGGTGCCGTGGTAGACCTTCATCGTCTCGGCCTCCTCCGGGGAGAAGCCGACCTCGATGAGCGCCTGCGGGTTGACCTCGACCTCCGCCTTGCAGCCCGAGCAGATGCGCCGCAGCAGGCGCTGGGCGACGATGAGGATCACCGAGGAGGAGACGAGGAAGGGCTCGATGCCCATGTTCAGCAGGCGGTTGATCGTCGAGGGCGCGTCGTTGGTGTGCAGCGTCGAGAGCACGAGGTGGCCCGTGAGCGCGGCCTTGACGCCGATCTCGGCGGTCTCGTAGTCGCGGATCTCCCCGACCATGATGATGTCGGGGTCCTGGCGCAGGAACGAGCGCAGCGCGGCCGCGAAGTTCAGGCCGATCTCGTCGTGCATCTGCACCTGGTTGATCCCCGCGAGGTTGAACTCGACGGGGTCCTCGGCGGTCATGATGTTCTCGCTCACCTGGTTGAGCTGGTGCAGCGCGGAATACAGCGTCGTCGTCTTGCCGCTGCCCGTCGGGCCGGTGACCAGGATCATCCCGAAGGGCTTGTGCAGCGCGGCCTGGAAGTCGTCGAGCGCCCGCTGCTCGAAGCCGAGCTTGGTCATGTCGAGCTGGAGGTTGGACTTGTCGAGCAGGCGCATGACCACCTTCTCGCCGAAGAGCGTCGGCAGGACCGAGACGCGGAAGTCCATGTCGCGCTTCTTGCCGAGCTTGAGCTTGATGCGCCCGTCCTGCGGCAGGCGCCGCTCGGCGATGTCGAGCCTGGACATGATCTTGATGCGCGAGATGATCGCGTTGCGGATCTTCAGCGGCAGGCCCATCGCCTTGCGCAGCACGCCGTCGAGCCGGTAGCGCACGCGGAAGGACTTCTCGTAGGGCTCGATGTGGATGTCGCTGACGCCCATCTTGATGGCCTTGATGAGGATGCCGTTGACGAGCTTGACGATCGGGGCGTCGACGTCCTCGATCCCCTTCTCGTCCAGCTCCTCCTCGACGACCTCGACGTTGTCGACGGCCCCGGAGACGAGCTTGTCGAAGTCGTCGACGTCGACGACCGGGCTGTCGCCCCCTTCCATCTCGGCGAATTCGCTCGACATCTCGTCGTCGCTGAGGGCGTAGTCCTTGCCGTCGACGGTCTCCTTGGCGCCCCCCGACTCCGCAACGCCCCCGCCGCCGCCGTACTGGCGCTTGATGGCGTCGATGACGCCGGCCTCGGCGGCGACGACCGGCTCGATGTTGTAGCCGGTCATGAACTTGATGTCGTCGATCGCGAAGACGTTCGAGGGGTCGGCCATGGCCACGGTGAGCGTCATGCCGACGCGGCTGATGGGCATCACGAGGTACTTCTTCGCCACCTCCGCGGGGATCAGCTTGATGACCTCGCGGTCGATGCCGTAGTTCCCCAGGTTCACGGAGGGGACGCCGAACTGGCGCGAGAGCAGCGTGGTGATCTGGTCCTCGGTGACGAAGCCCAGCTGGACGAGATGGTAGCCGATCCGCCCGCCCTGGGCCTTCTGCTGTTCGAGGGCCTTGTTCAGCTGGTCGGGGGAGATGATCCCCTGGTCCCTGAGAAGTTCACCGAGCTTGAGCGCCACGCCTCTCCCCCGTTTATGACCTGGCAACCGCCGTCCCCGGAACAGAAGCGGGACGGTGTCATTTCACAATTTGTTTGTTATAGAAGCGCGGTCCCGAAAAGTCAAGCCGGACAACCGGTTAGACCTGCACCCCGGAGGAGCGGTCACAGCTTGCCGCGCGTGGCCCCGCCGGCCGCGGTCCTCAGGGCCCGGCGCATCGTCTCCAGGGGCGGCCGCATCCCCGTCCAGAGTTCCAGCGCGAGCGCCCCCTGGTGCAGCAGCATCCCCAGCCCGTCGACGGTGCGGGCCCCGGCGGCGGCGGCCGCGGCGAGCAGCGGCGTCACCCGCGGGCGGTACACGATGTCCACGACGACCTGCCCCGGGCGCAGGCCGCCGCGCGGCAGCGGGAGCGGGTCGCCGCG
>DATDCY010000141.1 GCA_036524115.1 bacterium
ATCTCCGCGCCGGTGCTGGCGCGCGCGCACCGAACCCTCCACCACCGGATTGACTCGCCGCCGTCGCGATCGCCGCGCTCGGTGCCGCCGCGCGCGTGCAGGCGGGCTTCTGGCGGGAGGACGTCGCCCTCTACGAGCACGCGATCGCCGTCGGCGACTCCTGGGTCATGCAGGCGAGCCTGGGAGAGGCCCTCGCGGCGAGGGGGAGGCTCGACGAGGCCGTCGCGCACCTGGCGCGGGCGATCGCCCTCAACCCGGGCAAGGCGCAGCTCTGGTACAACCTCGGGACGGCGCGCCTGCAGCGGGGCGCCCTCGCCGAAGCCGTCGCGGACCTGCGTCGCGCGCTCGAGCTGCAGCCCGTCTTTCCCGAGGCGCTGCTGAACCTCGGCGACTGCTACGCGCGCCTGGGGCGCAGGGGGCCCGCCCTCGAGGCGTACCAGCGCGCGCTGGCACTGCGCCCCGCCTTCGCCGACGCGCTCGTCGCGCTCGGGCTCACGCTCGAGGACCTCGGGTTGCCGGACCAGGCGCTCGCGCGGATCCGCGAGGCGCTCGCCCATCCGCCGCTCTCTGCGGAGACGGCCGCGACCGTCGCCCAGGCGCTGACCCGCCTCGGCGACCCGGAGGGAGCCGCGCGGGTCCTGCGGGAGACCCGGCACCTGCCGGCGCACGCCGGCGCCCGCGAGGCGCAGCGCGCCGCCGGCATCCCCGACGCGCGCTGACAGCGGCGCGAAGTCCGTTGCGGGCCGCTACCGCGGGGCCGCCTCGAAGGCGTAGAGAAACCCGTCGTTGGAACCGATGAGCATCAACCCCTCGCCCACCGCCGGCGAGATCGAGACACGCCCCCCCGTGGCGAACGACCACGTCTTCTTCCCGGTCGCGAGGTCGAAGGCGTACACGCTCCGGTCGTCGGAGCCGACGTAGACGGTCTGCCCGACGACGAGCGGCGAGGAATGCACGCCCCTGCCGGTCGCCGCCCGCCAGAGCTGCGCTCCCGTGCGCGCGTCCAGCGCCACGAGGTCCTGGTCCATGCCGACGAGGACCTTGCCGCGCGCCACCGCCGGCGACGACTTGACCATGTCCGCCAGCGCCGTGAACTGGTCCTGCGGCGAGGGGGCCGGCGTCTTCCAGCGCAGGGCGCCGTCCGCGGCGCTCAGGGCATAGACGTGGTCGTTGCGGGCGTGGACGTAGACCACGCCGTCGGCCACCGCCGGCGTTGCGTAGATCTGCGTCGGCGTCGGGAACTTCCAGCGCAGCGCCCCGGTCCGCGGGTCGAGCGCGTACAGGAAGATCTGGCTCACCCCGTCGCTGCCGATGAAGAGCGTGTCGCCGGCCAGCGCGGGCGAGGAGTAGCAGCCCTCCGTGCGGGTGTCGAAGGACCAGAGCAGCTTGCCGGTGCGCTCCTCCAGAGCGCGCACGACGCCGTCTCAGCCGCCGGCGAAGACCGCCCCGTCGCGCACCACCGGCGACGAGCGCACGCCGCCGTAGCTCATGTTCCTGAACGTGCGCACGCCCGTGAAGAACTTCCAGGCCAGCGTGCCGTCGGCGCGCCGCAGCGCGTAGACGTACCGGTCCATCGAGCCGACGAACACGAGGTCCCCGACCGGCGTCGGCGTGGAGTTGACGTGCCCCTTCGTCGCGAACTCCCAGCGCTTGCGCCCCGTGCGCGCGTCCAGCGCGTACACCCAGCCGTCGTGGCCGCCGACATAGACGGTGCCGTCGGCCACCGCGGCGCCCGAGAGGCCGTCGTCCACCGCGGGGAACGACTCGATCTCGGCCACGCCGCGGCGCGTCTTGAACTTCCAGCGCAGCGACAGCGGCGGCTCCGGCCCGCGCTCCACGAAGCCGGTCCGGGCCGGGTTGGCGCGGAACAACGGCAGCCCCTCCTCGGGCGCGGCGGCCCTGCCGCCCGCGGCGGCGAGCGCCCCGGCGGCAGGCCACAGGGCAAGGACGCCGGCCAACAGGCAGGCCACCGCGCCCGCGCCGCCTGCTGCCACGGGCGCCCGGCTACTTCGCCGCATCGACGATCTTCCGCAGCCGCGGATCGAGGCTCGCGGCCATGGCGGCCACCTCCGGCGCGGGGTTGATCCGTGACATGCTCGAGGGAAGCAGCAGCGAGATCTTGGTCTTGCCGCCGTCCTTCGCGTCCTTGAAGATCCCGATCTTGCCGCAGGGGAGCAGCAGGCCGAGCTTCATGTCGACGGCCATGATCTTCTTCCCCTCCACGGGGTCGCACAGCTCCACGAGGACGAAGGGATCCGGCGAGGGGAGCGTGTGCACCCCCGGCACCTTGAAGCCGCTGCTCTGCGCCAGGGCCGTGACCTCGTCGACCACCTGGTCCACGGACTTGCTCGAGACGACGGTGTAGTCGTAGTCGAGGGCCAGGGCGGGCGCGGCCCAGAGCAGCAGCGCCGCCAGCGTCAGATGAAACCGTCGGATCACCACGATCAGCCTCCCTTTCGTTCCCGGCCCCGCGCCGCGCGCGGCGTCAGAACCCCGTGTAGCAGCAGCCGATCAGCCGCTCCTCGCGCGAGTCCTCGCCCGGGACCTCCGCGAAGCCGGCCGCCCTCATCTGTTCGCGGCAGAGGCCGGTGAGGCAGGTCGCCTCGGCCACGGTCTTGAAGTCGACGTCCTCCGGCGCCGCCTTGCCCTTCTTCATCTCCTCCATGGTCAGCCGGGCCGCGCTGAGGAAGGGGAACGGGGCGAACCCGGCCTTGGAGGCCTCCATCCCGACCCGCCACGCCGCGCGCTTGCCGGGGGCCGCGAGACCGGCCGGCAGGCCGCCGAAGGTGCCCCGCTCCAGTTCGCGCGCGGCGCGCAGCGTCGCCTGCGACAGCCGTGCCAGCGTGTCGGCGCGCCCCGCGGCGAAGTCACTGCCCACGGCGATGACCTCTGCCGGGTAGTCGAGCCACAGGCGGTGGAAGGGCGTCATCACCCTCGCCTTGCGCGCGAGCACCAGCTCGGACGGGAGCCACTCCTCGAGCGCCGCGGCGTGGACCGAGCCGGCGAGGAAACGGCCCTTCAGCGTCTCCCGGTCGAGAACCTCCCAGGAGACGTCGCGGGCGGGATCGAGGCCGCTCTGCTGCAGGTAGATCTTGAGCAGGAGCGACTGCATGCTCAGGCGGGTCGTGAGCCCGAACACCCTGCCCTCGAACTGCCGGGAGTAGCGGACGGTGCTGGCCGCGGGCACGACGAGCGACGCGCCGTTCACCAGCGCCACCTGGTAGGTGGCAAGCGGGCGCGCCCCGCCGGCGAAATCGGCGGTCCCGAAGTGCACGGCGTAGAACTGGGGCAGCGGCAGCACCGCGGCGTCCAGCGCGCCGCCGGCCAGGGCGCGCGCCGCGGCCAGCTCGTCGGCGAAGTACGACAGCTCGACGGCAAGCCCGGCGTCGCGGAAGCCGCCGGACGCCGCGGCCAGCTCCACCGGCCACGCCGAGAACGACGCCCGGCGCAGCCCGATGCGCACGCGCTCGCCCGCGGCCGCGCCGACGCGCCTCGTCCACGCGGGGAGCAGCAGGGCGGCGCCCGCGAGGCCGAGAGCCCGCAGGACCTCCCTGCGCGTGCGATCCGTCGTCACGGCCACGATGATAAAGAAAAGCCGCGCCCGGGGAAAGCCTCGCGCGGCCGGGACGCGGACCGGCCGGCGCCGGTGACGGCCGCCCGGCGCAGGTGATACCATGCGCGCCCATGAACAGATTGCGCGCGGCAGCGATCTCCCGCGGCGGGGGGCTCCTCGCGCTCGCGGTGTGCCTCGCGCTCGGGGCCGTCGCGGCCGGGGGGGCGGAGCAGGCGGCCACGGGCGTCACCGGCAAGGTCCTCTTCGAGGGCAAGCCCGCCGCCGGCATCCGGGTGCACGCCTTCGCCGACGCGGCGGGCGGCTTCGCGGGGAGCGGCGCCGCCTCTGGCGGGCCGACGGGTGAGGACGGCCGGTTCACGCTCCTGCTCGAACCGGGCCGCTACTTCCTCGTGGCGAAGCAGGCGGCGGGCGGAGCCGACGCCGAGCCCGCCCCCGGATCGCTCTTCGGGTACTACGGCGGCAACCCGGTCAAGGTCGTCGCCGGCTCGACGGTCGAAGCCAACCTGCAGGTCGTCCGGCGCGCCCCCGTGACCATCTCCCAGGGCGCTTCGCCGGGCGTCACGATCGAGGGCGTCGTCACGGGGCCCCGGGGCCCCGAGAGCGGCGCGGTGCTCTTCGCCTACCCCGACGCCACGTCCGACTTCCGCGGGCCGGACCTGACCGGCCCCCAGGGCTCGCTGCTCGGCGGCACGGGCCCGGACGGGAAGTTCTCCGTCGAGCTGCCGGCCGGCACCTACTTCCTGGCCGCGGCCAGGCGCAAGGGCGGCGGTGCGCTCGGGCCGCTTCAGGTCGGGGACCTCCACGGTTACTTCGACGGCAACCCGCTCACGCTCCGGGCGGGCCAGAAGGCGATGATCACGGTGCAGCTCACCGAGAAGCTCCGGCAGGCCGAGGTGCGGGCGGTCCCCGCGGCCGGCTCGACCGGCGTGCGGGGGCGGATCCTCGACCCCGCCGGCAAGCCGGTCCCGGGCGTCTTCGCGTTCGCGACCACCGACCCGAACCTGATCGGCGCCATGCCGCCGCACCGCTCGCGGCCGGTCGGGGGGGACGGGGCCTACTTCATCGAGCTGCCCCGCGGCGGCACCTACTACGTCGGCGCGCGCACCGGCTTCGGCGGGGTGCCCATGCCGGGGCAGTGGCAGGGCATGCTCGGCGACGCCAACATCCGCTCGATCACCGTCGAGACGGGCAGGGTCATCGACGGTGTCGACATCACGGTGCGGGTGGTGGAATGAGCGGCCGCGCCCCCCGCCGCGCCGGCCTGACCGGCCTGACCGGCCTCGCCGCCGCGCTGGCGCTGCTTGCCGCAGGCTGCGCGGGCGCCGGACCCTGGCGCGACGGCATGGGACGCGCGGTGCCGCTGCCGCTGCCGGCACGAACGGTCGCGTCGCTCGCCCCCAACGTCACCGAGATTCTCTACGCGATCGGCGCGGAGGACCGCCTCGTCGGCGTGAGCGCGCAGTGCGACTACCCGCTGGCCGCCAAGCTCAAGCCGAAGATCGGCAACTTCAACCGGCCCGACCTCGCGCAGGCGCGGGCCCTGCACCCGGACATCGTCCTGTTCGCCGAGTACGCGCGGGCCGAGGACCTCGCCGCGCTGGAGAAGGAGGGCATCGCGGCCGCCGTGCTCTCCTTCCGCGACCTCGCCGACCTCTCGCGCACCATGCGGCTGGTCGGGCGCATCACCGGCAGGGTGCAGCAGGCCGAGGACGCCGCCGCGTCGCTGGAACGCACGGTCGTCGACGTCACGAAGAAGCTCGCCGGGGTCGCGCCCGGTCAGCGCCCGAGCGTCTACATCGAGGTCGAGGGTCCCTCGCCCATCTACGCGGTCGGCTCCGGCTCCTTCATGGGCGACATCATCCGGGTCGCCGGCGGGCGCAACGTCTTCGAGGAGGGCCCGGGACCCTACAACCGGCTCTCGCAGGGGGACGTGGCCCGCGCCAACCCCGACGTGATGCTGATCGACCACCCGTTCCAGTACAAGGTCGGCGTCTCCAAGCGCCCCGGCTGGTCCGAGCTGACGGCCGTGAAGAACCACAAGGTCTACGACGGCTCGGACTTCGACCTCGTGTTGCTCAACCGGGCCTCGCCCCGCGTGGCGCAGTCGCTGTGGGAGATCGCCCGCCTCCTGCACCCCGAGGTGTTCGCGAAACCCTGAAGAAGCCGCGCCGTCCTCGAGGCTGAAACGAGGACTAGCGCTGCGCCGGGGCGAGCGTCAGCGTCCCGGGCTTCACGCCGGGGGTCGTCGCCACCGTGCCGTCGGGCCAGGTGACGGACAGGTCGCAGGCGACGCCGGCCGGCAGGTGGAACACGAGCTCGGCCGGCCCCTGAGAGCAGACCCCGTAGCCGGTCTGCAGCTCCCGCGTCGCGAGCAGCGCCTCGGGCTTCCCGGCCGAACCGGCCCGGTAGATCCTCGCCACCGCCCCCACGGATGCCGCGCCGGCAGGGACGCGGACCTTCAGGGCGCGCGCGCCGCCCAGTTCGTTGCGGTACAGGCGGTTGCGCCCCTCGAAGTTGGTGACGTACAGGTCGAGGTCCCCGTCGCCGTCGAGATCGGCCAGCGCGATGCCGTCGTTGCGCGTCTGGCCGCCGAGGCCGGTGACGCCCGTGACGTCGGCGAAGCGGCCGCCGCCGAGGTTGCGTAAGACGCGCGCCGGGCCTGCGAAGCCTGCGACGACCAGGTCCGTGAGCAGGTCCCCGTCGACGTCCCCCGCCGTGGCGCCGACGCTCCTGCCGGAGGCCAGGCCCGACGCGGCCGTCACGTCCGTGAAGCGCCCGCCGCCGTCGTTGCGGAACAGCCGGTCCGGCCCGTCGAGGTTCGTGAAGAGCAGATCGGACCGCCCCTGGCCATGGAAGTCCGCGGCAACGACGCCGATGGCCCAGTCGATACCAGTGACGCCCGAGCGCGCCGTCCAGTCCTCGAAGGTCCCGTTGCCGCGGTTGCGATAGAGCCGCGCGCCCTGCGGCAGCCCGCGCGCGCCGCACGCGGCGACGACGTCCGGCCAGCCGTCGCCGTCGAAGTCCGTGGACACCGCGCCCCAGCACTTCGCCGCCGGGCCCAGGCCGGCGTCCGCCGCCTCGGTGAACGAGCCCCCCCCCCCGCGCTTGTCACCCCGGTACAGCACGTTGCCGCTCCACCCGGCGACGAACAGGTCCGCGGCCCCGTCGCGGTCCGCATCCAGCGCGAGCGCGGAGATCCCGTTCTTCCGCCCCGGCGCGCCCAGCTGCGCCCCCCGCTCCACGAAGGTCCCGTCAGCGCGCTGCAGGTAGACGCCGTTGGCGCCCGGGACGTGCTCGCCGCGCACGACATAGACGTCCGGGCGCCCGTCCCCGTCCAGGTCCCAGACGACGGCGCCGATCCCGACGGCGCTCTCCAGCCCCTTGGCCGCGGTACCGTCGTCGAAGGCGAAGCCGCCGCGGTTGACGAGCAGGCGACAGCGGCCGCGCGGCACCGGCAGGAAGATTTCCGGCAGCCCGTCGGCGTTCAGGTCGACGATGTTGACGCCTTCCCCGTACTTGAGGGACGGGACCGCGGCGGTCGCCGTGACGTCGGTGAACCAGGAGCCGCCCGCAGCCGCTGCGGCCTGCGCCGCGAGCAGAACGCCGGACAGTGCCACCGCCACGCAGCCGCCGGCGCCCGCCACGCCTACTCCACGGGGTTGACGACGATGTCGATGCCGCGCAGCTTCTCGCCGGTCTTGATCTTCACCGAGTGGTCCTCGGTGCCGGCGTACCATCCCTGCAGGTCCCCGCGCTCGGCCGGACCGCCGATGGTGTTCCGGGCACCGATGAAGTACTCGCCGCCCTCGGGCAGGTCGATCGCGAACGAGCCGTCCGCGCCCGTCAGTGCGATGAAGTCCGGCTTCTGCGTCATCATCGAGTCGCGGAAGGCGCTCGCGTAGACGCCCGCGACCGGCTTGCCCGCGGCGTCGCGGACCACGCCCGCGACGACCGTCTCGCCCGCCTTGGCCGTCCCGCCGAGGGTGATGTCCTGGCCGCCCTCCTTGACCTTCACCAGCTTCGTGGAGGTGTTGATCGAGACCAGCGTGTAGGCGTCCTTGCGCACCTCCACCGGGTTGAGGTGCGCGAACCCGAAGAGCCCCCCCTCGCCGAGCGGACCCATCCGGTCGTCGCCGGCGCGCTTGCGCGCCACCACGTAGTACTTCCCCTCCTCCAGGTTGAACGAGAAGGCGCCCCTGGGGTCCGTCAGCACCGACGCGTAGCCGATGCCGCGGAAGATGCTCTCGCCGTCCTGGTAGAGCGTGACGCGGGCGCGGTCGAGCGGCGCGCCGTCCTGGTAGACCGTGCCGCGGATCCCGGTGCCGCCGGGGCGGGAGTTCTCGCCCGTGCCGATGATCGGGCTGCAGTTGATGCCGAGGTTGATCGTCGTCCCCTCGCCCAGCAGCACGGGGTTGCCGCCGTAATAGGCGAAGTAATCGCCCGGGGCCAGTTCGCCCGCGGGACCGGCGGCGGCCTTTCGCGCCACGACGAAGTACTTCCCCGGCGGCAGTCGCGCCTCGAAGAGCCCGTCCGCGGCGGTGGGCCCGGCCTCGTAGTCGCCGGGTCCCCGGAAGCCGGCCGCGTAGCCCTTGTAGAGAAACACCTTGGCACCCTCGAGGGCCTTGCCCTCCGAGGTGACCTTGCCCTTGATGACGCCCGTCCCCTGCGCGGAACACACCGCGGGGGCCAGCAGCAGGGCGAAGAGCGCGAGTACCCCCTCAAGCCGGCGCATGCCTCACCATCCTCCCTTCGGGTCAGTCCCCCTCGTAGCGGGAGACCGTGATCATGATCTTCCTGCCCGTGCCCGTGACCAGCGCCTTGCCGCGCCACTCGCCCCGCTCGATCGGGCCGCCGAGGCCCGAGCGCGCGAGCAGGTGGAACGTCCCGACCGCCGCGCGGACCCGGAACGCGCCCTTCGCGTCCGTCGGCCCCGCGACGAACGCGGGCGTGCCCGAGAGCGCCTCGTCCGCGTAGAAGAGGACGTAGACGCCCGCCTGCGGCGTGCCCGCGCCGTCGGTGACGATCCCCTCGAACCAGCCGCCGCTCGGCCCGTCCGCCGGCAGGTTCTTCTCGAGGAGGTCGACGCGGGTCGTCATCTCGACGTCGACCCTGGCAAACGCCCCCGCCTTCACCTCCACGGGGTTGCCCGGGAAGTAGCCGACGTAGTCGTCGCGCCCCGGCGGCCCGTACATGCCGCCGGCCTGCCGCTTGCGCGCCAGGACGTAGTAGCGCCCGGGCGGGAGCTTGATGCGGAAGCGGCCGTCCTCGCCGACCGGCGTCGCCGACAGCCCCATCCCGCGGAAGTTGGCCTTCGCGTCGGCGTAGACCTGGAGGTAGGCGCGGCCGAGGGGCTTGCCCTCGAAGAGGATGGCCCCGGCGATGCCGGCGCCCTCGCCGGCGGCCGGCGCCTGCCGCTCGCCGACGCGCACCATGTTGAAGGCAACGCGGGTCGTCTTGCCCGCCTCTACGACCACGGGGCTGCCGAGGTAGTAGCTGAAGAGGTCGCCGGGCTTGCCCGGGAAGGGCCAGGGCTTGCCCGACGCGCGCACCGCCAGCAGGTGGTAGCTCCCGGGCTTGAGGGGCAGGCGGTACGCGCCATTCTCGTCGGTGGGCGCCGAGACGGCGACGGGAACCGAGGCCTGGTTCGGGCCGGCGTGGTCGAACGCCAGCACCACCACGCCCGGCGCGAACTCGCTGCGCAGCGCGGCCACGCCCTCCACGCCGCTTTCGGCGGCACGGGCCGCGCCGGCCGCAGCCAGCGCCGCCGCGAGGAAGCATGCCGCCGCCCATCCCCTGCGTCCCATCGCCACTCTTCTACCTCGCTTTCCCGAAAAGGATGCCGTCGCCCGCCGCGCGGCGCCTCACCCGCGCGGGCCGCGGAAGAGCCACTCCTTGATGCAGGCGATGAGCACGGCGCCGAGCAGCAGGGCGCCGGCCCGGAAGACCGCCGCCCCGCGGCGCGCCGCCGGCGTCCCCGCGCCGTAGCTGCGGGCGCCGATCCTTCCCGCCGACCAGAGCGACGCGCAGAGCCCTGCCGCGGCGAGCGCCACCGCGCCCCAGCGGACCGCGGTGAGCGGCGCGAGGCTGTCGGGGGCCGCGAGGACCAGCAGCTGGTTGATCGCGACCGAGGTCTGCACGCCTGCCGGGTCCCGCAGGGCGAGCGGGAGGTAGGCGGCCTTCTCGT
Organism: bacterium; assembly: GCA_036524115.1. Taxonomy (NCBI): domain Bacteria; species bacterium. Next base: position 9,759 of record DATDCY010000141.1, read on the forward strand.
TGAGCTTGACGAGGGCGAAGGCGCCGTAGGCCCCCATGATCAGCGGGATGAAGGCGTAGCCGTAGGCCGCGATGTAGCCCCAGACGGTGTGTCGCCGGGCGCTCCAGCCCCCCTCGCGGCGCCGCGCCTCCTCGTCGATCTCCGCCGCGCCGTAGACCGCCGCGGCCGCCGCCTCCTCCGGCCCCGCCAGCGGCGTGACGCTCACCTCGGACACGAGCTTGGCGATCATGCCGAGCGCCAGGAAGAACGCCAGCGGCCAGAGCAGGAAGCCGGTGAAGAGCAGCACGCCCTTGAGCACCGCCGGCGGCGCGCCGGCGATGGCCGACGCCACCGCGGCGGCGGGCCACTCGACCACCTCGCGCAGGCCGGCCCAGAAGCGCGCGAGCCGGTAGAAGACCAGCCCGGCGAGGACGACGATGAGCAGCGCCTCGCTGCGGTCGCGGGCCGCCTCGCGCCAGAGGCCGCTCCCCCAGGCGCGGCCTCCCCAGCGCAGGTTGTCGTAAGGGCAGTTCTTCAGGCACTGGGTGCACATCAGGCACGAAGGCCCGGGCGCCGCCTCGGGCGGGAAGATGTAGGCCGGGCACCCGGGGCGCTTGTGCGCGAACACGCTGCGCCGGCCCGGCCACGCGAGGCGGTACCAGCGCGTGCTGCCGTAGAAGCAGGCCTTGCTCTCGCAGCGGCGGCAGACCTCCTGGTCCTTCGAGGCCACCTCCACGGGCGCCAGCCGCGAGCCGAGCGACACCATCCCGCCGACGGGGCACCAGAAGCGGCAGAAGACGCGGCCGCGGAACACCGCGCCGGCGCCCGCCGCGGCGACCAGCACCAGTCCGAGCATCCAGGCGGTGCGGTCCGGCCACCGGTTGAGCCCGAAGATCTCGGCAGCCATGTTGAAGCCCAGCAGCAGGAGCGCCATGATCCCGAGGTTCTGGAGGCGGCGGGGATAGGCGATCCCGGCGCCCGCGCGGGCCGCCAGGTCGTTGCACCAACCGACCGGGCAGACGGTGCACCAGAGGCGGCCGATTGCCGGCAGCAGCAACACCAGGGCCATCAGCCAGAGGACCCAGAACCCGAGCGTCGCGAGGTTGGTGTAGAGCAGCGGGACCGTGCCGCCGCCCGGGACGCCATGGCGCCCCCAACCCGCCGCGATCATCCCCCCGAGGACGCCGAGTGCCAGCGCCTGCAGAACGGCCGGGAAGAACGGACTCTTCCAGACCCGGCCCGCGCCTTTCGCGCCGGCGGCCGCGGCGGGCGCGCTCTCAGCGGTAGAGGCTGTAAGGGACAACCTGTCGACCCTGCTGGTCGCGGTAGGTGACGCGCTCGCCGGTCAGGCTCTCGAGGCCGCGCGCGGCCCACTCGCGGACGATCCACTCCGGGTCGTCCAGCGAGCGGCGCAGCTGCGGCACCGCGGCCGGGTTGGCCAGGTCGCCCAGCGCCTGGACCGCGGTGAGGCGCGCGCGCCAGTCCGCGTCGGCCGCCGCGCGCTCGAGCAGCGGCAGCGCGCGGGGGTCGCCGATGCGTCCAAGGGCCCAGAAGAGCACCTCCGGGTCGACCCTCCCCTCGAGCTTCAGCAGCGGCTCCACCGCCTGCTTCGCCTGCAGCTGACCCAGGGCCCGCGCCGCGTAGTGGCGGACGTCCGCCGAGGGGTCGCCGAGCGCGGCCAGCAGCGGCTCGAGCGCGTCCGGTCCGAACTTGATGACAGCCCGGGTGGCGAACTTGCGGGTCTCGCCGTCCTCGTCGCCGAGCGCGCGCACCAGGGCCGGGATCGCCCGGGGATCGCCGATCTCCCCAAGGGCCCAAGCGGCCGCGTAGCGACGAAAGTCCTTCCGGCCCAGCGCCGCGATCAGCGCGTCGACCCCGTCCTTGGCGGTCAGGGCGCCGAGGGCGCCCGCCGCGTGCTCGCCGACGGCGCGGCTGCCGCTCTCGAGTCCGCGGAGGAGTTCCGGGACCGCCGGCGCGCCGATGGCGACCGCCGCCTCCCACGCCTGCTGCGCCTGCGCCGGGTCCGCGTTGCCGAAGCGGGTCACGAGCTCGCGCAGCGCGCCTTGCTCGCCCTTGCCGGCCGCGGCGGTCACCTCCTCGAGGGGACGCCCCGACCACGAGTTGCAGCCCGGCGCGCCCAGCGCGCCGCCGAAGCACACCGCCGCCACGACCATGGCCGACAGGCTCGACCGAACCGCGCGTCCCCAGGCGCCGGCGCGCCTACCAGACCTTGTGGACCGTGATGTCGACATGCTCGATGATCTGGTTGTCCTTGACGTGAATCGCCGAGGGCTCGACCGCGCCGTCGTCGTAGCGTCCGTAGAGCTCGCCGATCTTCGGCGGGCCGCCGAAGCGATTGCGCGCCGCCAGGTAGAAGGTGCCGCCCTCCGGGAAGAAGAGCACGTAGCGGCCGTCCGCGCCCGTGGCCTCCGAGACGTATTTCGGCCGCTCGGACATCTGCGGATACGTGTAGGCGTGCACGCGGGCGTCCTTCACGGGCGTGCCGTCGCTGTCCGTGATCACGCCGCTGATGCCGGTGCTCGTCGGCGCGGGCGTCGTCGACGGCAGGTCCTTCGTCTCGCCGATCTTGCGCAGTGCGACCAGGTCCCGGGTGAAGGTCTCGCCGCCGCGCACGGTGACCGGCCCGATGACCTCGCTGCGGTAGTCGCCGGTCCGCACCGGTCCGACCGACTCGCCGGCGACCCGGTGGCGCAGCACGAAGAAGTACTTCCCCGGGGGCAGCGCGAGCGAGAACTCGCCCTCCGGGCCCGTCGGCTGCGACGTCACGAACGCCGGCCCCTTGAGGTCCATCCCCTCGCGGTACACGGAGACGTGGGCCTCCGCCAGCGGCGTGAGGGCCCGGCCCTTGAAGGTCGCCTGCCCCGAGTCCTGCTTCTGCGCGCAGCCGGCCGCCACGAGCGCCGCCAGCGCGAGCACGGCACCCATCGACATCGCCGCTCTCCGGTTCACCATTCCCTGCTCTCTCCTTGGCCTGTAGGGCGCCGGTATTATACGCGCCTCACGGCGCGGAGGGCGGTGCCGGCGCCATCGGCGGCGCTGGCGGCGGCTCGGGAGCCGGGAGTTCCCAGCGCAGCCGCGGGTCGGACTCGAGCGCCTGCGCCTTCTCGGCGAGCCCCTCCTCCCGGTAGAACGCCGCGGCGCGCACGATCGCGTCGCCGACCTCCTTGCGCGTGACGATCATGCTGCGAAGCTGCCCCAACGCCGCGACGGCGCCGTCGAAGGAGCGCCGGGCGGCGGCACGGTCCCCGAGGGCCGCCTGCATCGCGCCGACCACGAAGCCTGCGGGGGAAGCCCCCTGCCGCGAGACGACCTTCCCGAGCGCGTCCAGGGCCTCGGCGGTGCGGCCAGCGCCCCACAGCGCGATCCCGACGTCGTACTGCCGGTACGTCATTCCCGGTCGCAGCCGCTCCGCGGAATCGAGGAAGCGTCCGCCCGTTTCAAAATCCCCCTTGCGACAGAACTGGAGGCCGAGTTCGCGCAGGCCGACGCAGTACCCCGGGTCGACGCTGCACGCCTGCTCCGCGTAGGACAGCGCCGCCGAGCCGCCACCGTGGTCCGCCGACGCCAGCGCCGCGAAGAGCAGCAGCGCGGAGTTGTGCGGGTCTTTCTCCAGGAGCGACAGGCCGAAGTCGAGCAGCTCGGCCTCGCCGGCGGCCCCCTCAAGCCTGAGCAGGGAGAGCCGCTGCAGGACGTTCCAGCGCTCCGGCGGCTCGTCGCGCACGACGAGAGCCGGGTCGCCAAGGGCCTCCATGACGACTTCGCCGAGCCAGCGCAGCTCCACGGGCCAGTCCCCCTGCTCCATCGCCGACACCAGCACCGCGTCCTTGACCTCGTAGCGAGTCTCCCGCAACGCCGTGAACAGCCTCCTGATGGCTGCCAGTTCCGTGTGCCCGTGGACCCGGGCCGAGGACGAGAAGTACTCCGCGCCCACGCTGAGGACCACGGGGGCCGCAGCCCGGGGAAACCGATCGACCGAACAGATCGCGGCCTGCAGCTCGCCGACCAGGCCCCGAAAGCACCCGTCGGCAGGGCGGAAGCTGGCGATCTCGCCGGCGGACAGACCTACGGTGCCCAGGAAACCCTTGAGGTCCTCGCCGACATCGTCTCCGTCGGGGACGGGGAACGGGACGATCCAGGTCATTTCCCGGACCACGCCGAGCACCGACGCCGCCCTGAGCCAGTTCCATTCGTGGAAGACGCCCGCGACCCCGCTGTGTCCCGCCCTGAAGAGACCTTCGACGTCGCCCCGCACCTGCAGGGCCTTCAACGCCGTGACGTTCTCCGGGCTGATGTCGTGGAGACCCGCGCTCGCGTCGATCAGGAGCAGCACCGCCCCCGTCACCCCTTGCGCGACCCAGTGTGGGAGCACATCGGCCGGACTTTCCACGACGATGCCGCGCGGCAGCGGATCGACGGCGAGCACAGGCAGTGACGGCGGCGCAGCGGCGGCCGTCCCACCCGCCGCCCGCCCGGCCGCGAACAGGGCCAGCAGCAGGGCCAGCGCCGCGGGGACGGGACGCGGCCTCACGCCCCGCCCTCCTCCGTCTCGGCCGCCGGCCGCGGCGCGACGATCCGGAAGGTCTGCGTGTCGCGCACCACGTGGTGGTTCACCGAGGTCCCGTCGAACACGGCGACGCCGAGCCGCTCGACGTCACCCGGCTCGAACCGCTGTCGCCCCGGCCCTGCCGCGCGCGGCCTCGAAAAGACCACGCGCCAGCCCTTCCCGCGACGCTCCGCGCGCGCAGCCAGCAGGCTCCCCGCGCCGGCGGGCGCCCAGCGGTGGGCCGGCGCCGAAGCGGTCACCGCGGCGACCGACCCGCCGGCGCCATCCGTGAGAGGGCCGTCCTGGCTCCCGAACGTGCCGGCGCGGCGGGCCTCCGGGCCCAGGCTGCCGTCGCGCGCCACGCGCGAGTTCACGCTGGCATACGGCTCCCCGGCGGGCGTCGTGAAGCCCGAGCGCCCGATGATCAGGTCGCGACCGCCGAGCGACGGCTTCCAGACCCAGGCCTCCTCGCGCGCGCCCTCCTCGGCCAGGAACATCGAGCGCACGTCCACGAGCGACCCGCTGCGGACGGCGAAGTCGCTCTGGTGACAGGCCTCCTGACAGGCGAAGCGACCGGCGGCGGGCCCGCTCCAGAGCAGGGCGAGCCCGTCCTCGTCGTCCGCGGCGATCTCCCAGCCCGCGCCCGTACGCCGCCACGCGCGGGGCGTGCGGTCCTCGGTCGGGTCGCTCCAGCGCACGTCGACGTAGAGGTCGGTGTCCGTGTAGAAGGCCCGGATCTCCACGGGCGTGGGGTGCGTCACCGGCGGGCCGTGGTGACAGGAGGCCGCCGCGCCGTGCACGGCGTCGGTGTCGAGGTCGAGCCCGGCGAGGACCGGCGGCTTCCCGTGGACGCTGCCGCCGCCCGCCTTCACCAGCCGCGGCACCGCGAAGTCCCAGTCGGCGTCACGCGGCGGCGCGGCCAGCCGGACCGCGTACACCGCGTCGACGTCGAGCCGCGCGCAGGCCCCCGTCGCGAGCACGAGCGCGCACGCTGCCCACCCCAGCGCCGCGACGAGGCCCATCCGGTCGCCGCCACGGGCGTCAACCCTGCCCAAAGTCCTGCCCCCGCGTCTCGCCGTTCGGGTACACGGCGACCGCCTTCCTCCCCTGCAGCGGGCACTTCTGCTGGCAGATCCCGCAGCCGATGCAGCGCTCCTGCACGACCCGCGGGAGCTTGAGCCGCACCGGCTTTCCGTCCGGGCCGGTCGCGTCGGTCTCGTCGAAGACGATCGCCTTCTCGCCGGTCGGGCAGTGCTCCTCGCACACGAGGCAGTTGCGGTGCAGGGCCCAGGGGAGACAGCGCCCCTTGTCGAACGCCGCCGTGCCGATGACCGTGCGCTGCTTTTCGGGCAGCGGGAGCCGGCGGATCGCCTCCGAGGGGCAGACCTGCCCGCAGAGGTTGCAGTTGTACTCGCAGTACCCGACGTCGTAGTCCATCACGGGCGTGAACAGCCCCTCCCAGCCGGCCTCGTGGAGCGCCGGGTGGATCGCGTTGCGCATGCAGACCTTCATGCACGCGCCGCAGCGCAGGCAGCGGTTGAGGAAGTCGGCCTCCGCGCGCGCGCCCGGCGGCCGCAGGCGGGCGTCGGGGACCGCGACGCGCGCCGGGTGGACCCGCGTCAGCGGGACGAGCGCAACGCCCGCCGCGGCCGCCCCGAGGAGACGGCGGCGGTCGACGTCCAGCGGCGCCTCGTCGCGCCCGCCGGCGAACGCGAAGCCGATCGCCTCCTGGGGGCAGACGCGCGGGCAGCGCATGCAGGCCGTGCACTCGGCCTGGGAGCGCCGGTGCGTGCCCTCCTCGATGAGCCCGACCGGGCAGGTCCCCCAGCACGAGCCGCAGTCGGTGCACTCGTCGGATACCCGGCGCGCGAGCCGCCGGCCCCGCGCGCACAGGGACAGCATCCCGCCCAGCGGGCAGAGGTTGCGGCACCAGAACCGCGGCTGCCAGCGCTCCAGCGCCAGGACGGACAGGAGCAGGCCGAGCGAGAGCCACGCCCAGCGGAAGTGCTGCTGCTCGTAGGTGAGCACCCACCCCTTGAGCACGTTGAAGACCGGCTCCGACACCGGCCGCAGCGCCGGCAGCCCGAAGTAGACGCCGTTGAAGACCGCGTTGACCGCCGCGTTGGCCGCCGGGATCACGCCGACCGAGAAGCCCCGCGCGAGCAGGCTGAAGGGGTCGAGGAGCCAGGCCGCCTGCCAGTTGGCGACGGCTGCGGCGAGGATCGCGGCGAGGAGGTAGTACTTCACGCGCCGGCCCTGCCACGCCAGCGGGCGCGGCGGCGCCGGCACTTTCGCGAGCAGCCGCCGCGTCACGTCGAGCAGGGAACCGAGGGGGCAGAACCAGCCGCAGAACACCCGGCCGAGGACCAGCGTGACAGCGACGACGAGGAGGGCCGGCCAGAAGTGGGCGATCGGCTCGCGCAGCCCGAGCAGCGTCGCCAGCCCGAGCAGCGGATCGAGCTGGAAGAACGTGTTGACCGGGTACTGGATGACGTCGTTGCCGCGGTACTCCGTGCGCAGCAGCAGGAAGACGAAGAGGAAGAGGAACAGCAGCTGGGAGGTGCGCCTGACGAACAGCCAGCGAGCGGAACTCATAGCCGATTCAGTCTATCCCAATGGTTACACACCTGTCCAAGGGCTTAGACACCGCCGCGGGTGGGAGGTTTCAGCGCCGCCCGGCGCCGCGCCTCCGTGTCCCTACGGCCCCCCGGCCGCGGCGGCGCGCAGCCGTTCCAGTCCCTCGCGCGCGTGCGTCAGCGCCGGGTTCAGCTCCAGGGCCCGCCGGTAGCTCTCCGCCGCCTCGGCAGAGCGGCCCTGGGCCGCGAGGTTGTCGCCGAGGTTCGCGTGGATCTCGCCGATGCGGGGGCTCAGCCGCGCCGCTGCCCGCAGGTGCGCGTCCGCCTCCTCGAACCTCCCGAGCGCGGTGAGCAGCACCCCCAGGTTGTTCCGGGCTATCACGTAGCCGGGGTCGATCCGGATCGCCTCCTCGTAGGCCTCCACGGCCTCCTCGCGGCGCCCCTGGCCGCTGAGAGCCCGGGCCAGCCGGGTGTACGTCCCCGGGGCCTTCGGCGTGACCCCGACCTCCAGCCGGACGTAGCGCTCCGCGGTGACGAAGTCCCCGCGGCTGAGCGCGAGGTCCCCGAGGCTCCGGTAGGCGACGTAATTGCCCGAGGTCACCGCGGCCGCGTGCGAGAACACCGTGTCCTGGTCGCGCCACCAGCCGACCTGGCGGACGGCTGCCGCCCCGAGGAGGGCGACGACGGCCGCTCCCGCGGCGACGAGGTGCCTCCCGAGCGCCGGCCGGGTCGCGGCGGCCCGCCGGCACGACCAGCCCACCATGATGAAGACGCCGATGAGCGGCAGGTAGGTGTAGCGGTCCGCGCGCGCCTGCTCGCCGACCTGCAGGAAGCCGATCACGGGAAGCAGGGTGATCAGGTACCAGAGCCAGCCCGTGATCAGCTGGGGCGCGCGGCGGTGCGCCAGACCAAGCAGGGTCGTCACGGCTGCCAGGGCCAGGGCGGCCAGCACCGCGTTGCGCAGGTCCAGGGCGTGCGCCGGGTGCGGGTAGAAGACCGTGAGCCCCGCGGGCCAGAGCGTCTCGCGCAGGTAGACCACGTAGGACTGCACGGCGTTCATCACGCGCATGCTCAGCATGGCGTTCCGGAAGGCCTCGGGGACGTCGCCCAGCGACTCGAGGGCCCCGGCGCTGCGCTGCGCCTGGATGGTGACGAAGCCCGTGACCGCGGACAGCGCCAGCAGCGGCGCCTTCTCGATGAAGACGGCGCGGGAGCCTGCGGCCAGCGGCCGGCGAAGCCTGCCGAATGGCCAGAAGTCGAGCAGCAGGAGCGCCAGCGGCAGGGTCACGGCCATCGGCTTGGACATGAGGGCCAGCACGGAGAACGCGGTCACCGCCGCGAATCGCCGCCCCAGCGGACGCCGCACGTACGCGCCGTAGGCCGCCAGGGCGAGCATCCAGAAGAAGCCCGCCAGGACGTCCTTGCGCTCCGAGACCCACGACACGGACTCGACGTGCAGCGGGTGGAGCGCGAAGAGACCGGCCACGAAGAGGCTCGCCCGGAGCGCTCCGGTCGCACCCGAGAGGAACCAGAAGAGGCACGCGCCCGAGGCGGCGTGGAGCAGCGCGCTCGTCGCGTGGTGCCCGCCGGCGCTCCTCCCGAAGAGCTGCACGTCGAGCATGTGCGACCACCACGTGAGCGGGTGCCAGCTTCCCCCGTCGGTTGCCGTGAGCGACCAGCGCAGGCCCTCGCCGCTGATGCCGCCGAGCACGTGCTTGTTTTCGGTCACGTAGACCGGGTCGTCGTACAGGATGAACTCGTGGCCCGCCACGGGCAGGAA
>DATDCY010000142.1 GCA_036524115.1 bacterium
GAACCTGCAGGCCCGCGTCTGGCACGACACGACGTCCCTCTTCCGGCAGGCCATCCGCGTCGACCCGCGCAACATCGTCGCGCACATCAACCTCGGCCTCGGCTTGACGAAGCTCGGCGACCTCGAGGCGGCGAACGCGGAGTACCGCGCGGCGCTCGCCATCTCCCAGCGCCTGGGCCAGGTGAATTTCTTCATCGGGCTGAACCTCTACAAGATGGGCCGCAGGACCGAGGCGCTCGAGGCCTTCCAGACCGAGATCGCCCTCTTCCCCGACAACGCCGCGGCGCAGGGGGCGGCCGGCACGACGCTGCTGGTCCTCGGCCGCACGACGGAGGCCGAGCCGCACCTGCGCGCGGCCCTGCGCATCGACCCGCTCCAGTCGGACGCGCGCCGCGGCCTGGGGGTGATCATGCTCGAGCGCGGCGACGTGCAGGGCGCCCTCTACAACCTGCGCATCGCGGTGCAGGCAAACCCCGCCGACCAGTACGCGGGGCGCATGCTGCTGCGCGCCGAGCAGCAGGCACAACAGGGCCGCTAGAGCGGCCGGCGGCGTGCGCCCGCTTGCACAACCGCACCCGCCGAGTACCATGGATTCCCGGGCCGGGTGCCCGAAAGGACGGGGGATGCTGAACTTCCGCACGGTCAGGCAGGACGACGGGAACGTGATCTGCGAGACGAACGCCCGGGGCCAGGAAGTCCTGCGCCACCCGCTGCTCAACAAGGGGACGGCGTTCCCCGCGGAGGAGCGGTCGGCCTTCGGCATCGAGGGCTATCTCCCTCCGGCCGTCTCGACCATGGAGCTGCAGCTCTCTCGCTGCCGCGAGGCCTACGGCGCGAAGGCCACCGACCTGGAGCGCCACATCTACCTGCGCTCGCTCCAGGACCGCAACGAGGTGCTCTTCTACGCGCTGCTCGGGCGCCACCTCGAGGAGATGATGCGCATCGTCTACACCCCGACGGTCGGCGAGGCCTGCCAGAAGTTCAGCCACATCTTCCGGTTCCCCCGCGGGGTCTTCCTCTCCCCCGAGAACATCCACCGGGTCGACGAGGTCTTCGCGGGGCTGCCCTGCCGCGACGTCGCGGTGATCGTCGCGACCGACTCCGCCGGGATCCTCGGCATCGGCGACCAGGGCGTGGGCGGCATGGGGATCCCCATCGGCAAGCTCTCGCTGTACACGGCGGGCGCGGGGATCGACCCGGCCCACTGCCTCCCCGTGACGCTGGACGTCGGCACCGACAACCGCCAGCTGCTCGCGGACCCGCACTACCTGGGCATCCGGCGGCCGCGGCTGCAGGGCGGCGAGTACTTCGACCTGGTCGACCGCTTCGTCCAGGCCGTCAAGCGCCACTTCCCCGACTGCCTGCTCCAGTGGGAGGACTTCTCGAAGGAGAACGCCTGGAGCCTGCTCCAGAAGTACCGCGGCGAGCTGCTCTCGTTCAACGACGACATCCAGGGGACGGGCGCGGTCGTGGTCTCGGGCATCGTCTGCGCCGTGCGCGCGGCGGGCGAGCGGCTGCGCGACCAGGTGTTCGTCCTTTTCGGCGCCGGCGCGGCCGGTATCGGCATCGCGGCGCAGCTGCGCACCGCCCTCGTCGCCGACGGGCTCTCGCCGGCGGAGGCGGTCGCACGCATCCACGTGCTCGACAGCCGCGGCCTGCTCGTGGAGGGGCGCGCGCGGATCGAGGACTACAAGCGCCCCTTCACCCACGCGCGCGCCGTCGTCCCCTGGGTCACCGAGGTCGGCGACCGCGCCCCGGGGCTGCTCGAGGTGGTGCAGATGACGCGCGCGACCGTGCTGCTCGGGCTCTCGGGCCAGCCCGGCGCCTTCGACGAGCGGGTCGTGCAGGCGATGGCCGCCAACTGCCCGCGGCCGATGGTCTTCCCGCTCTCCAACCCGACGGCGCTCGCGGAGGCGCGGCCCGAGGACGTCTACCGCTGGAGCGGGGGCCGCGCGCTGGTCGCCACGGGCAGCCCGTTCCCCGACGTGGAGGTCGGCAGCCAGCGCTTCATGATCGGGCAGGGCAACAACGCGTTCATCTTCCCCGGCGTCGGCCTCGGCGCCGTCGCCGTGCGGGCCCGGGCCGTGAGCGACGAGATGTTCACCGCCGCCGCGGTGCGCCTCGCCGAGCTGGTGCCCGCCGAGCGCATCGCCCGCCGCTGCGTCTTCCCCGCGATCGGGGCGCTGCGGGAGGTCTCGCGGGAGATAGCGCTCGTGGTCGCCCGCACGGCCGTCGCGCAGGGGCTGGCACGGGACGCGCGCGCCGCCGCCGACGTCGAGGCCGCGATCGACCGGACGATCTGGCAGCCCCGCTACCCCCGGCTCGTCCAGGCCCCGGCGGGCCGCTAGGGCGCGGGGAGCCGGCGCGTCCGCGGCGGTGAGGGCGAGAGAAATATTGAACTGCCGCTGCGCCTGCGGCTATACTTGAAGCTTGCGGGAGGTGGCGATGGAGCAGCAGACCAGTGGGACGCCGGTGCGGCGGTATCCGCGCATGGCGGCGGAATACGACGTCTCGTTTCGGCGCTCCCTGCCCGACGGCGGCCTGAGCGATGCGCGCTCGTCGCAGACCCGCACCCTCGGCCTCGGGGGGCTGATGTTCGAGACCGACAACCCCCTCGAGCGGGGCGAGGCCCTGCGCGTCGAGATCGCGCTCGGCGACCACACCATCTCGGCGAGCGGGACCGTCGTGTACGTGGACCGCCGCAACGCCGGCCCCTGGCAGATCGGCGTCCAGTTCACCGCGCTCGGCGAGGACGACCGGGACGCGCTGCTCGGCATCTACCTGCAACGCGAATACCGCCTCCCCGCCGAGTGACGGACCGCTGAAACGGGGCCATCTGCGGCGTTGCGGCCCGGCCTCCTCACTGCGGCGCACACCAGTGCGCCTCATTCGTCGGCCCGTCCCGCGCCTTGCATCTGACCCCGTTTCATCGGTCCGTCAGGTCGCCAACACACCGGAGGAACAAATCCAAGCCCATGTTTGTCATACCGGGCAAGCGTATTGCCGAGGAGGGACGGGCCATGACGAGCGGCATGGGGAAGACCGGGCGGATCATCGCCGTGATGCTCGCGGCGATCCTTGTCGTCGCAATCGCCGCCCCGGCGGGCGCGCAACCGCGCGGCGGACGGCACTCGTTCGCCGGCGGCTATGGCGGCCACCGCGGTTTCGGGGGGCATGACCGCCACGGCGGATACCGGGGACACGGCACTCCCGGTTGGCACCGGGGCCCCGACGGCTACGGCTACTGGGGCGGCTCGCCCCTCGGGTTCTTCCTCGGGGCGCTCGGCGTCGGCATCGCCATCGACGCGATGGTGGACGCCCAGCGCCCGGTGATCGTCGAACCGCCGCCGGAGGCCTACGGGTACTATCAGGAACCGGGGACCCCGCCTCCGGTTCAGTACCAGGCGGAGTATCCCCCGCCCCGCCGGGACTATCCCGAGTGCCGCGAGTTCATCCGCAACCCCGGCGCCATGGCGTTCTGCGAGAAGGGCGTGCTCGAGCGCGAATACGAGGAGCAGCGCCTCCTCGAGCAGAAGGCGTACGAGACCGGCCGCGGCCGCTGATCGCCGCGTTCCCGATTGCCGTCCGCCCAGCGAAGCGAGGGCAACGCACCCAGAATCAGCCCCGGCACATTCCCGATGCAGTCCGCCCAGCGAAGCGAGGGCAACGCACCCGGCCTCTGCACCCGCACGTTCCCGATTCCGTCCGCCCAGCGAAGCGAGGGCAACGGTTCCCAGCATCATCCCCGGCACGTGCCCATTGTGGTCCGCCCAGCGGAGCGAGGGCAACGGACCTTGACGGTCACGAGGGGCGCCCAGGCTGCCCGCGCGCAGTCAGGCGCGGATTTTTCGTCCTGGCAAGGCAGGACGCGAGCTCGCGAGGAGGCGACCTCGCGGTCGCCGCACGAGCGTAGCGAGCGGCCAACGCCGCCAGGGCGGAAAAGACGCCCCTGAATGCCGCGGGCTAATACTCTCCGCGGACGAGGCGGCGGATGGCGGTGTCCGCCTCCGCGTTCCCCGGCTCCAGCCGCAGGACCTGCTCCCAGGCCTCGCGCGCGGCGTCGTACCGTCCCTGGCGCGCGCAGGCCTCGCCGAGGCGCATCCACACCGCGGTGTCGCGCGGGACCAGCTCGAGGTACTTGCGGAGGTACTCCTCGGCCTTGGCGGGCTCGCCCTTGTTGAGATGGTAGCCGGCGAAGTACAGGTACTTCTCCAGCAGCGCCTGCTTCGGGTCGACCGGCTGCGCCGGCTGCGCTGGCGGGACCTG
>DATDCY010000143.1 GCA_036524115.1 bacterium
GGGTCGCGCCGCGCGAAGGCGAGGGCCTGCACGGCGATTTGGCCCGCGAGGTCCGCCGCGATCGACGACCGGTCCGCGCAGCGCGGGACGGCCCAGGAGAGCGGGAGGATCTCCCCCTCCCGGAAGAGGCGCCCGTGCCAGTGCAGGAGCAGCTCGGTCCTTCCCGCGCCGGGGAGTGCGCAGAGCGCGCGGCTGCGCCCCCGCCCCCGCAGGAGCGAGCGCGCCTCGCGACGCAGCTCGTGCGTCTCGCGGACGCGCCCGAAGAACGCCTCCGCCGCGAGGCCGCCGGGCAGCACCGCGCCCTCCTCAGCCATGCGCCGCCTCCCCCGCCACCGCCGCCGACGGCGCCTGCAACGGCTCATAGACGAATTCCCGGCCGCCCTCCTCGATCGTGCGCTCGCGCCGCCTGACGAGGCGGACCCGGTGCAGATTGATGAGGCGGGTGCTCGCCGCGGTCAACTCGATGCCCAGTCGATCGGCCAGTTCCCGCGCGCTCAGGCCGCCGCGGTCCATCACCAGTCGCAGCGTCTCGCGCAGGTGCGGGGTGAGCGCCCCGAGGCATTCCCAGGCCGCGCCGGCGCCGAGCAGCAGGACCGGCAGCTTCTTGCGCTCGAGCGCGACCTCGATGTTCTCCCGCTGCGATTCGCCGAGCCCGCCGAGGCAGAGGAAGCGCTCGCCGTACTCGCCGGCGTTGAGGCGCAGCACGAGCTTGGCGAGACACTCGTCCGCGCACGAGAAGTCGACGATGCCCACGCCGCCGAAGTCGAGCGACAGCACGCCGCCGCGCTCGAGCCGCTCGAGCCGCTGGACGATCGCGGCGCGGACCACGGCGCCTGTCTCCCGGGTCACGAGATGCACGGTCTCGCTGCCGGTCGCTTCGCGGAACAACTCGCTGACCGACACACGCATGGACGGATCCCCTAGTGGTTCAACGACTTCAGTTGAAAACCAATATTAGGACGCCAACACTCCCGAGTCAACAGAAATATTCTCCCTGAAACCAATGGATTAGCGATCGGACAATCCGTCATCGCGGCGAAGCGCCGCGGTGACGACGTCTCCGACAAGGGTTGACAACTTTCTCGCCGCGCCTAAACTTTCCTCCAATGGAGACCGCCAGGTGAGCGCCACCGACCAGTTCAGGACCGATTCCGGCATACCCCTTGTTGGCGCCCTGCCCTGGGGCAGCCACTTCTGCCAGTTCTACCAAACGCAGCAGGACATGCTCGACATCGTCGTCCCCTACTTCCGCACCGGGCTCCAGCGCAACGAGATGTGCGTCTGGGTCACCTCGGACTTCCTCACCCGCGACGAGGCCCTGGTGGCCCTCGCGGACGGCGTCCCCGGGTTCGACGCCTACCGCCACGGACAGCAGATGGAGGTCTTCCCCCACACCGACTGGTATCTCAAGGGCGGGAAGTTCGACCTCGAGCGCACGCTCCGCATGTGGATGGAGAAGCACGCAGAGGCCCTGGCACGCGGCTTCGAGGGCCTCCGCGTGAGCGGCTCGCCCTACTGGATCGACAACCGGAAGGATTGGGACGACTTCGCCTGCTACGAGGCCGAGATCAACAGGGTGATCGGCGGGACGAAGCTCCTGGTGCTCTGCACCTACGCCCTCCACAAGTGCGGGGTCGTCGAGATCCTCGACGTCGTCAAGAACCACGAGTTCGCGCTCGCCATGAACGCCGGCAAGTGGCAGATCGTGAACATGCCGGTCTCGAGCTGCCAGCGCCGACCGGAACGGTGACCGACCGGCCGCGATCGGCGCGGCGCGCGGAAGCCTGAGCGATGCGCGCCTTCCACCGCCGCGACTCAGGGATCGAACTCGTCGGCGATCTGCCCTGGGGCAGCCACTTCTGCCAGTTCTATGACACCAGGGACGACCTGCTCGAGGTGCTCGTCCCCTACTTCAGGGCCGGGATCCGGAACAACGAACTCTGCCTGTGGAAGGTCGACGCGGCCCTCGAGGTTGCGGGCGCCGCCCGGGCGCTCATCGACGCCGACCCGGCCTTCGCGGGGCACCTCGGCGCCGGCCGGATCCGGGTGCTGGAGGCGGCCTGGCCGCACGCGCCGGCGGAGCCCGCGGGCGACGGGATCAGCCGCGCCCTCGACGCCGCGGTCCTGGAGGGCTTCGACGGGCTGCGCCTCGCGACGCCCGCGCCGCCCTCGGAGGTCGGCCTCGCCCGGCACCTGCCGGGCGCCGCGTCCCTGCGCGCGCTCAACCTCATCGTGCTGGTGCTCTACCCCCGCGGGCAGGTCGAGGTCCCGGATCTGCTCGCGATCGTCAAGGAGCACCGGTGCGCCCTCCTGCGCGACGCCGGGGGCTGGAAGGTCCTCGAGGGCTCCCAGGCCCGCGCGACCGAGGACGACCTCGAGCGCAGCGAGGAGAAGCTGCGCTCGCTCTTCGGCAACATGCACGAGGGCTTCGCGTTCCACCGCATCGTCCTCGACGCCGCGGGCGACCCGTGCGACTACGTCTTCCTGGAGGTCAACCAGGCCTTCGCGCGCCTGACCGGCCTCGACCCCGACCGGATTGTCGGGCAGCGCGTCACCACCGTGCTGCCGGGGATCGGGGACGACCCGACCGACTGGATCGGCAGGTACGGGCGCGTGGCGCTCACGATGCAGCCGACGCAGTTCGAGAGCCACGCGGCCGCGCTCGGCAAGTGGTTCGCCGTCTCGGCGTTCAGCCCCCACCGCGGGTTCTTCGCCGTCACCTTCTCGGACATCACCGCCCGCAAGCGCGCCGAGGCCGAGCGGCAGGCCATCGAGGAGCGCCTGCGGATCACCCTGAGGAGCATCGGCGACGCCGTGCTGTCGGCCGACGCCGACGGCCGCGTCACCTTCCTCAACCCGGTCGCCACGGCGCTCACCGGCTGGACGGAGGCCGAGGCGCTCGGCAGACCGGCCACGGAGGTCTTCCGGACGGTGGACGGGCGCACCGGCCTGCCGGCCGAGGACATCGTCGGCCGCGTCCTGCGGGAGAACCGCGCCGTGCTCCTGGCCAACAACACCTCCATCGTCGCCCGGGACGGCCGCCTGGTCCCCATCGAGGACAGCGCCGCGCCGATCCTGTCGGCAGGCGGCGGGGTCGCCGGCGTGGTGCTGGTCTTCCATGACGTGACCGCCAAGCGCGAGGCCCAGGAGGCGCTGCGGCGCGCCAACGACGAGCTCGAGCGGCGGGTCGACGAGCGCACGCGCGAGCTGGCCGACGCCAACAGGGAGCTCAGGGCGCTGGCCGGGGAGCTGACCCTCGCCGAGCAGCGCGAGCGCCGGCGCATCGCCAAGCTCCTGCACGACCACCTGCAGCAGCTGCTGGTCGCCTCGAAGTTCAGGGTGACCGCGCTGCGCCACTCCGCCGACGGGGGCGCCCGCGCCACCGGCGAGCAGATCAGCGCGATGCTCGACGAGGCGATCCAGGCCTCGCGGACGCTCACGGCCGAGCTCAGCCCGCCGATCCTCTACGAGCGGGGCCTCGGCGCGGCGCTGCGCTGGCTGGTCACCTGGATGCTCGAGAAGCACGGCCTGGCGATCGACTTCAGCGACCGTGGCGCGCCGCCGAACCTCGCCGAGGACGTCATCGTCCTGCTGTTCGAATCGGTCCGCGAGGTGCTCTTCAACGTCGTCAAGCACGCCGGCGCCTCGCGGGCCGCCGTCGACGTGTGCTGCGAGGGCGACGACCTGCAGATCTCGGTCTCGGACGCGGGGGCGGGTTTCGAGCCGGCGGTCCTGCCCCCGCCCGGTCCCGGCGGCGGCTTCGGCCTCTTCGGCATCCGCGAGCGGCTGACCCTGCTCGGCGGGCGCCTGGCGATCGACAGCGCGCCCGGACGGGGGACGCGGGTCGTGCTGAGCGCGCCCGTGCCCCGCGCAGCGGCGGCGGAGGCC
>DATDCY010000144.1 GCA_036524115.1 bacterium
AGGCGGCAAGCGCTGCCAGGCACAGGGCGGCCAGCGCCCGGCGGCGAGCCCGCGCCGGCGCCCGCCGCACCACCCGGCGGCGCCTCACCGCAGCGACAGCTCGAAGCGCTGCTCCGTCACCTCGACGCCCCACTGGCGCCCCCGGGTCTCCTCGACGAGGCGGAAGCCGGCCTTCTCGTAGAGGTGGCGGGCCGCATCGAGACCGGCGAAGGTCCAGAGGTCGACGCGCGGGAAGCCCCGCTCGCGGCAGAAACCGACTGCGGTGTCGAGCAGCCGGTTGCCGAGGCCGCGCCCCCGCAGCGCGTCCGAGATGATGAACCAGCGCAGGTGCGCGCCCTTCTCGGCGGCCTCCGACCCGTCGATGGCGATGGATGCCTCCACCCGGCCGGCGGCGGACACCGTCCAGAATCCGTGGCGCGCGGGATCGAAGCGGTTGAAGAGCGCCGCGATCTCCGTCGCCATCCGCGCCTCGAAGAAGACGCCGAAGCCCCAGTGCTCGTGGTAGTAGGCGCCGTGCAGTTCCGCCACGCGCCCGATGCACCCGGGCACATAGCCGGCGACGATGGCCTCGGGCGCGACAACGTCCTGTGCGCGATCGTCCGCAAGCATCCGGTCCGGGTCGGCGAGGAAGTCGCGGTAGAGGCGGAAGGTGTCCGTCGCCGCGAGCGCGACGCGCCGCGGCGGCGCCTCGTCGAAGCTGAGGATCGCCGCGCCCGGGCAGGCGAGCAGGATCGGCGAGTGCGTCGCCACGATGAACTGCGCGTGGCCCGCGCCGCCTTCCCGGGCCAGGATCCGCAGCAGCTCGACCTGGCTGCGCGGCGAGAGCGCGCTTTCCGGCTCGTCCAGCAGGTACAGGCCCGGGATGCGGTAGCGGCTCGCGAAGAACGCCAGCAGCGACTGGCCGTGGGAGAGCGTCAGCAGGGAGCGCCCGCCGAAGTACTCGAGCTGCCCGGGGTCGGCGGCCGCCCACTCGTCGAGTATGGCCGCGAAGTTTCGGAAGATGTCGGCGCCGAAGAACGAACCGGGCACCTTCCCCGCCGTCCACTCGACCTCCAGGTGGTCGGCCAGGCGCCGCTCGTGCGGGTTCTGCACCGCCCGGCGGCGGCTGTCGTCGCGCCAGAGGTGGATGCCGCAGCCGTGGGCGATCGCCTCGAGCAGGGTGGACTTGCCCGAGCCGTTCTCCCCGACGAAGAACGTCACCGGCGCATCGAAAGCGACGCGCCCGAGCGTCTGGATCTGCGGCAGGCAGAACGGATAGCGGTCGCGCACGGGGAAGCGCTCGGGCCGCACGGTCACGTTTGCGAGGTGCATGGCCGGCTCAGGGTACCTGCGCGCGGCGCACGTGTCACCCGCGGGGCGCGGGCGCGGCGCCGGCGGGCGTCGGCGCAAGGGTCCCGCCGGTGCGAAACTGCTCCACCACGATGGCGCCGAGGCAGGCGAGGAAGAACCCGACCGCCGCGACCGGCAGGCGCAGCGCGCAGAGGACGAGCAGCAGCGGCACGAGCCACTCGCGCGTGCGGGCCGCGACCACCGCGGCCAGGGCGACCCAGCAGGCCGGCCCCAGCCAGACGGGGACGGTCACGAAGAGGGGCCCCCGCGGGTGGACCGGGGAGAAGAGCAGCGTCGCCACGAACGCCGCGAAGAACCACCAGGCGCGCTCGCCCCGCAGGAGCGCGCCGGCGGCGCCCACGGCGGCGAGCATCACGGTCAGCGGCAGCAGCGTCAGGCGCAGGGGATCGTTGGGAACGAAGTAGTACCCGAGGAGGTAGACGAAGGTCGGCCCCGCCAGGAGCCCCAGCAGCGTCGCGCAGGCAGGACGGCGCTTCGCGAGGAGCAGCAGGGCCCCGCCGGCGAACACCAGCAGCTGGTAGTGCGCCTGGCCCAGAACGCGCATGCCGGCCGGAAGCTGCCGCCACTCGAACCCCTGGTACGCCCGCGCGTCGCTGACGTACCCGAAGACGAGGAAGTCGCCGAGCACGAGACGGTTCCAGAGCAGCTGCAGCGAGCCCACGGCCGCCAGACCGCCGAGGAACGCCGCCAGACCGCCGCGATCGAGCTCGTCCCGGCGCTGCCAGAGCACCCAGGCCGCGGGCAGCAGGAGGAAGACCGCCGTGAGCCGCACGAGGCAGGCGAACCCGAGCAGCGCGCCGCCGGCGAGGAGCCAGGCGCGCCCGTCGCGCCGCCGCAGCGCCAGCAGGGCGAGCAGGCCGAAGAAGACGGCCGGCGTGTCGGAGAGCGCGTTGTAGCCGACCCAGGTGGCGAACAGCCGCGCCAGCGGGAAGTTGACCTCCACCGGCAGCGAGACGACCAGCCCGAGCAGCGTGGCCGGCCGCGCGCCGCCGGCCACGCGGAAGACCGGCAGCGTGGCGAGCCAGGGGTAGAGCGCGAGCGCCAGGCCGGCGCCGAGCGCCATCCTGCCGCCCTCCTCGTCCCGCGGCAGCAGGCGCAGCAGCGCCACGACGACGCCGAGACCGATCGTCAGGAAGCTCAGGGCGCTGAAGAGCAGGACAAAACGCTGCGGGTCGACGATGCCGGAGACCACCCGCAGCGGCGTGTAGAGCAGCGGCAGCCCGATCGGGTAGCGGTAGTCGGCGTAGGACGCCCCCCAGGAGAGCAGCTTCTCCGAGATGCGGAAGTATCGCTCCTCGTCGTTGATGTAGATGCTGAAGAAGCCGAACACCCCGAACATCCAGAGCAGCGAGGCCAGGCGCAGCCCGGCGCTGCCGGCCTGCACGAACAGCGGCCGGCCGCGCGCCGAGGCGAGGAGGCCGGCGGCAAGCGCCGCCACCAGGACGCACAGCGCGATCGCGACCGGACGCGCCGGCCCCGGCGGCGCCTTCGCCGTCTTCAGCGCGGGGGCGTAGTGCACGTCCGGCGCGACGACGAGCGGCTGCGGCCCCGCCGACTGGTACCGGTAGATCGGGGTCCAGTAGTAGACGGCGCCGTCCTGCAGCGCCGTCGTCGCGACCCCCAGGTCCCGGGCCATGCGCACCGGGACGGGCCCCCAGGCCGGGTCGGTGAGCCGGCCCCGGTCCGGGAAGGGCGCGGGCAGGGTCAGCGCCGGCTTCTCGAACTCCGCGGAGGCGTAGGCCGCCGTGACGCGCTGCACGCCGCGCTCGACCCGGGCAAAGCGCTCGCCGTAGAGAAGGGTGGTGACGAGGCAGCAGAGCCCCGCGAGGGCGGCGGCAAGCAGGGCCCGGTTCGCCGCCGGCGTCTTCTCGGGCGCGCGGTCCATGAGGGCGGCATTCTAGCCGCCGCGCCCGGGGGCTTCAAGGAGACGCGAGCGCACGCCGGGCCCCGCTCGCGCTGGTCGCCGCCCGCGGGGAGGGCCCCCGTCGCGGCGGCGATTGACAGGCTTTCGACCGAACTGCAACACTTGGCGGCATGGCCGTGTCCCGACGTCTCCTCCATGTGCTGGTTCCGGGCCTGGCGCTGGTGGCCGCGGTCGTCGTCGCGTATTCGCCCGCCCTTGACGGCGGGTTCATCTGGGACGACGCGGACAACATCGTCACCAACGAGAACATGACCAGCCCCGGCGGCCTGGCAAGGATCTGGACCGACCCGCGCGCCAGCATCCAGTACTACCCCCTCACCCACACGAGCTTCTGGCTCAACTACCGGGCGTCCGGGCTGCGGCCCTTCTCCTATCACCTCGTGAATGTCCTCCTCCATGCCGGCAGCGCCCTCCTCCTCTGGCAATCCCTGGCGTTCCTCGGCGTTCCGGGTTCCTGGCTTGCGGCCGCGGTCTTCGCCCTGCACCCGGCGAACGTCGAGTCAGTGGCCTGGATAACCGAGCGCAAGAACACGCTCTCGTGCTTCCTGATGATGATCAGCGCCTGCCTGTTCCTGCGCGCCGCTCTGGAAGAGGAACCTGCGGGCTCCGCGCGCCGGACGCGGCGCTATGCACTTTCGCTGCTGTTCTTCCTGGCCGCGCTGCTCGGCAAGACCGCCGTCGCGCTCATGCCCCTCGGCCTGGCCGCGATCCTCTGGTGGAAGAAGGGCGCGGTCGGTGCGCGAGACCTGCTTGCCCTTGCGCCGTTCGCGGCCCTCGGCGGCGGGTTCGGCCTGCTGACCGCCCGGCTCGAGAGCGGCCACCTTGGCGCCTCCGGCCAGGAGTTCGCCTGGAGCGTCGGGGAGAGAATCCTCATCGCGGGACGCTCCTTCTGGTTCTATCTCTGGTCCCTGGTCTGGCCGGCGGATCTCGTCTTCATCCCCACCCGCTGGGAGATTACGGGCTCGCTCCCGGCGTGGCTGTTCCCGATGGGCGCCGTCGCGGCCGCCGCCGGGCTCTGGGTGCTGCGAGGCCGGATCGGGCGCGGTCCGCTGGCGGCGCTGGGCTGGTTCACGGCAATGGTCTTCCCGGCGCTCGGCTTCTTCAACGTCTACTTCATGCGCTTCGCGTTTGTGCAACAGCACTTCCAGTACTTCGCCAGCATGGGGATCGTCTCGCTCTTCGCGGGTGCGTCCGCCGCGCTCGCCTGCAGGATGCAGGGAACGATGGGAAAGACGGCCGGCGGGGCGCGGACCGTGCGCGCGGGCGCGGCGGCGCTGGGGGCGGCGGTCCTGATGACCCTCGGCGGCCTCACGTGGCGTCAGAGTGGCTTGTACGCGAACGGCGAGACGCTCTGGCGTGACACGCTCGGGCGGAACCCCGGCGCCTGGATCGCCCACAACAACCTGGCAATCATCCTCTGGCAACAGGGGCGCAATGGGGAGGCGCTCGAGCACTTCCGGGAATACTACCGCCTGCATCCCGACGCGGATGCCGCCCATAACCTCGGCCGGGCGCTGCGACTCACGGGACGTGCGGAAGAAGCGGCAGGATACCTCCGGATTGCGGTGGACCTCGACCCCCGCCGAATGGAGAGCCGAATCGAGTTGTCAAAGGCGCTCGACCAGGTGCAGCGTCCGCTCAGGCCACGCGAATGACACGGTCTGGCCCGGCCCCGGACGACCTCATGAAGACCAGGCCCGCCACCGTCCCGCCGCCGGCGCAACCCTGGCGGACGCTGCGAACGACGGCGATCGCCGCCGCCTGGGTCGCCGCGTCGGTTCTCCTGTTCGCCGCCGGCCTCAGGGTCGTCGACTGGGCGGTGGGGAGGGACGCGAGGATCTCGGTGGCGCTCGGCGCGCCGGGGACGACGATCCGCACCTTGGAGCTGTTCCCCTACGACGGCTTCCACGTGCAGGCGAACACCCGCCACCGCGGCCCCATGCCGTGGGAGCCGCAGAACCCCGACGCGGACTACGACATCCGGACGGGGGACAAGGGGTACTTCATCGACTTCTCGCTCGAGGACCCGCCCCCCAAGGGCCCCGAGGAATTCCGGATCGTCGTCGTCGGCGGCAGCGGCGCGCAGGGCTGGGGGGCCACGCGCAACGAGCGGACGTTCGCCGCGGTGCTCGAGCGGGCGCTGAACCGCACCCTCGCGGCGCAGGCGGTCCGGGTGCGGGTCATCAACCTCGCCATGGGCGGCAGTTCCATCTATCAGAACTTCGTGGCCCTCAACCAGTGGGGCCACGCCCTGGAGCCGGACCTGATCCTCGCCTACATCGGCCGCAACGAGTTCTACGTGCCGCTGGCCCACGAGGAGGGGACCGACGCGTTCTTCGGCTTCACCGACCTCGACGCGTTCTCGCTGGCGATGCGCGGCGACGAGTACCCGCCGGGGATGGCGTGGCTCGTCCGCCTGATGCCGAACACCATGCGCCGCACGAGCATCGGCCTCGGCATCAAGCTCGCCTGGGGCTGGGAGCACTTCCGCGCGCGGGCCGAGCAGAGCTACAAGGCGGCGCGCGGCCAGCGGACCGACACGATACGGCAGGTCGTCGCCGACAACGTCATCCCCCGGATCGTCCACAGCCTGCGCTCGATCAAGCGGGACTTCGACGGCGTGCCGATCGTGGTGGCCTGGCAGGCGGCCCGCGACGAGGTGAAGGCCGGGGACGCCGCCATGGGGCCGGGCTTCTACAACGTGATGTACAACCGCATCGAGCGCGAGGTGGTCGGCTTCATGAACGAGCGCTGGATGTTCGTCAACGTGCACCGGCTGAGCGCGTCGATGCCGAACGGGCCGTTCGGGACGCACCTCGACGACGCGGGCCACGAGGCGGTCGGCACCTTCCTGGCCGGGCGCATCGGGACGGTGATGCCGGACCTGTTGGAGGAGCGCCGCCGGCGCGTGGCGCTGGGCCTCCCGGCCGGCTACGGGCGGCCGTAGCGGTCGCGGCCGGCACGGCCCGTGGCGCTAGACCGGCCTCAGCCTCTGCCCTGCCGCAGCGCCCGCTTCAACGGAAGACCTGGATGCGGGCGGCCTTCTGGACGGCGTTCTCGTCGAGGCGCACTTCGGCGACCGCGTCGGTGTCCTTCACCTGTACGCGATACGGGCCGGTGGGCCGCACGGCGCCGCTGGGGCCATCGGTGGGGTACGGCACCGTCAAGGCGAACCACCCCGCCGCGTCCGCCGTGGCCACGTCCCGGTAGACGAAGGAGCTCCCCAGGTTGTCCTGGAGCCCGAGCACCACCGCCACGGGCCTGCCGGGAGGGGCCTTCCCCGTCAAGGTCGCGCCTGGCACCAGGCCGAAGATCATGGTGGTGTCGAGGGTGCCGTCCGGGTAGCGAAAGTAGTCCCGCCACAGCAGACGGAAATACTTCGTCCCGCCGACGAGGTGCCGCCCCGTGTCCACGGCGGAACCGGCGCTGGACCAGAGTCTGACCGAGACCGGCACGGCCCCGGTGTCGTAGAGCCCCGTGATCCCGCCGTTGGCCAGGGCCTGGCCCAGGTCCGTTCGCCCGCTGATGAGGGCCGACCAGCGGACGGAGTTCTCGTGGTTGTACATCACCACGTACCGCAGGCGGTTCCGCTCCATGATGTCCCTGGCGGACTCCGGGTCCTCGGCGACGAAGAATTCCGCCGACTGCCTGAAGTAGTCCCCGGGGAGCGCGTCCAGGTAGCCGGTGGCGATGGCCGGCCGCCGCCCGGCACCGATGACGTTGTGACCGATGTCCCACGGCGCCATGACCCCATAGGCCGGCGCGGCGGCCGGATCGAAGTAGTCGGACGGAGGGGGTGTGTTCGAGGCCAGCCAGGCCATCGACCGCATGATGCCGGCGTGCACCGTGTCGCGGTAGGGGTCGTTCAGCTTCGTCTTCAGATACCACGGCCCGGGCGAAATCCCCGCTGCCACCGCGAGCCAGACCCCGCCGGCGCGCAGGACGCGCGAAAGATCGGGGGGCGCGCCCCTCAACGACACGAAGGCCTGCGTCGCGAGCCAGGCGGTCCCCATCGCCAACGGTGCCGCGAGCACGTTGGCGTAGCGATACTGGCGCAGGGCCATGAGCGTCTGGATCAGGAACACCGAGAGGAAAAGGAGCGCGGGGAAACCCCGCCCCGACCCCTGGCCGTCCATTCCCCTGCGCCAGATGCCGGCAACGAACAAGGGGCAGAGCAGCAGCGCCCACGAGACGGACATCCCGATCTTCGAGAAGGTGAAGACCCAGCCGTCGCCGGCCGCATTGCGCTGCAGGAAGAGCGGGCTGAACTCGGAAATGGTCGCCAGGGGCCCGCGCCTGACCACCAGGTAGTAGTCGAAGGCGTGCAGGAACGCCCCGCCCATGACGGCGGCGACGGCGAGGGCGATGCCCGCGACGGCCCAGAACGGGACCCTGCGCAAGGCCCCCCTGCCCTCGCGCAGGAGCATCGCGCCCAGGAGAGAGCACGACGCCGCCCCTGCCAGGAGCAGCGGGTAGAACGCCGTCGGCCGCTCGCTCTCCACCCGGATCATCCTGCCCGGCCCGTACACGGCGAGCAGCGTGGCGCCGAGGAGGAGGGCCGCCAGACCGAGGGAAGCGCCCAGGCGCTGCAGGAAGACGGGACGGGAGCGGTCCTCAGTCGTGCGGCCCAGCGCCACCCAGGCCGCCACCGCCGCCGCCAGCATGACGACGTAGATCGAACTGCCCAGCCAATTGAGGAACATCGCGACCGTGGCCACCGCCAGCACGACGTGCGTGACCAGCGTGCCAGGCTCGGAGAAGGGCCGGGACCTCAGGCCCCAGGCGCGTGTCACGACGAAGAAGAAGAGGAGGGCGTAGGCGAGGTCGCCCGCGTGGTGGTCGTACATGCCGCCGAAGCTGTAGGCGATCTGGGCGGGGATCAGCGTCGTGAAGAGCGCACCGAGCAGCGCCCCGCCCTGCCCCATCCCGAGGGAGCTGGACCAGAGGAAGACGAGCACCGCTGCCAGGCCGGCCATCACCGCCGGGTAGAAGAAGCATATCCGTTCCAGGGCGCCGTCCGACCGCCAGGGGCCGAGATGGTTGACGGTGGCGGTCGTCAGGTCCTGCAGGAACGGCCAGAGGATCTCGGCGCCGCCGGGATAGTTCAGATAGCTGTCGCGCGAGGGCACCGAGGGATACTGATGGTCGATGACCCGGGCAAGGCGCAGGTGGTAGACGCTGTCCGGATCCGCGATGAGCGCCCGCCCCTCCTGGACGAAGCGGCCGTAGTGCGCGGTGCGGGCGGCAACGGTTGCCGCGAACAGCACGCCCAGCGCCAGAATCAGCAGCAGGGACCGGGATCTCTCGTTCGCCATGTATTGACCAGCCCGTGAAGGTCGCCTTCTGCCCGCCCGGGCGCCTATGTCTACGCCTTCGGGGGCGGCGGCGTCAACCACGGAGATCGAGCGCGGGGCCCTATGCCTTCTTCCCCATCTCGCGGGCCTGGCCCGCCGAGCCACTGGCCCCTCCTCCCGCGCCGTACTGCTCGTCGCTGACCGGGCCCTTGCCAGACGGCGATGAGCCGCTTCTGGTGATCTCCATGGTGCCGTCTCCTTTACTTCGGAGCGAGGTCACCGTACCAGTAGGCAGCGGTGACGCCGCCGTCCATCAGGAAGTCGCTGCCGGTGATGAACGCGCCGTCCGGCCCCATCAGGAGGGCGCCGACGGCCCCCACCTCGTCCGGCGTGCCGATGCGCCCCGCCGGAGACAGTTCGAGCATGCGGCGGTATCCCGGGCCGCGCGGACCGGCCAGCTCGTCCTTGGCGAGAGGTGTGCAGATGATGCCGGGGCTGATGGTGTTGACCCGAGCGCCGCGCTTGCCCCACCGCACCGCCTCGGCCATCACGCGCAGCGAGTTGCCGCGCTTGGCGACCTGGTAGGCGTGGAGCGGGTCCGTCACCTGGTCCGGCTGGAGCATCGGTAGCGCGAGCAGGTCGTCGGCGGGCGTGGTTGCCAGCGCCTTGTCCTGCGCGGGCATCAACGCCGGGAGGCGGTGCCCCGACTGCGAAGCGATCACGACACCCGCGCCGCCATGCGCAATGACGTTGCCGAACTCCTCGAGCACGAGCGCGGTGCCGTACAGATCGACCTTCAGGATCGTCTCCGGTGACGCCTGCGTCGGGGATACACCCGCGGCGTGAATGACGCCGGTTATGGCGCCGATCGCCGTCGCACGCTCGACCAGCGCATGGACCGACGGGCGCGAGGAGACGTCCACGATCGCGGTGCTCACCTCGAACCCGGCGTCGCCGAGGACCTTCGCGGCCGCGTCGGCGTTCTCCCGGCGCAGGTCGGCCAGCAGCACATGCTTGCCGGCGCTGACTCGCCGAGCAATCGCCTGACCGATGAGTCCCGCACCGATGACGACGATGACGTTTGTCATTTCGTACCCTCCTCTCTCGCCTGCCGCGCGTCGTACTGCTCGTCGCTGACCTTCTCCATCCACTCGGCTGCCGTGCCGTCGAGTGACTCCTGGATGGCGATGTGGGTCATGGCCGTCGCGGGCGCGGCGCCGTGCCAGTGCTTCACGCCCGGCGGGATCCAGACCACGTCGCCCGGCCGGATCTCCTCGACCGGGCCGCCCCAGCGCTGCACCCGGCCGCTGCCTGCGGTCACGATCAGCGTCTGGCCCAACGGGTGCGCGTGCCAGGCCGTGCGCGCGCCGGGCTCGAAGGTGACCGCGGCGCCGAAAGCGCGGGCGGGTTCGGGCGGGTTGAACAGCGGGGCGATGCGCACGGTCCCGGTGAACCACTCCGCCGGCCCCCGCCCGGACGGCTGTGAGCCGCTTCTCTTGATCTCCATGATCTGAACTCCTTTCCTGATGGCCTCTTCCCCGCAACGCTACCGGCCGAGTACCGCGAGAGTCGAGACTCTCGCGCCGACAAGAAAGAATGCACCATAGGGTGGGATTGCCGGTGCGGCGGGGCCAACGAGCAGCAGCGCGACCCCTCCGAGCACATGCAGCCGCGACCGGACCTTCGGCACCGCCCACAGATACCGGCCCTGGGCGGCCAGGAAGAGGATCGGCCCCCCGCCCAGCAGCAGGCTCAGCGCCAACGAGGTCCGCCCCTGCGGGTGAGTGATCACCCCTTCATTCGCGACCGCCACAGCGATGAGTCCGGCAACCAGGGCAGCCAGCGCGTTCACCGCGTGGCGGGCGGCGCGAATGGGATCCCTCGTCGCCTCCAGATCCCGGATGATGCCCTGATGAGAACGCCCGAAGTTCAGCGCCCAGAGCCCGACCGAGCCCACCACAGCACGCGGGCGGTCGGGTGCGCCGCGCCAGGAGCGGTGGGTCAAGAGATGCTGCGAGAGCTGGGAGAACGCGAACGCGAAGACAAGGTCGAACAGCAGCTCCAACGGAGTGACCTCGTATCTTTCTTCTCGAGGACCTCGGGCATGTCATCCTTCTGGGGACAGCGCTTGGCACCTTCAGAGCAGGTGCCGCAACCCGTGCAGTAGTTGATCTTCCGGTCCTTCAAGAAGACCTTCTCGGCGTCGTGCCCTGCCTCGCGCGCTCCGAACACGAATTGGTCGCACAACAGCTCGGAATTCCCATCCTTTCTCGGACTTGAGGACAGCACCAACACTTTCTTGCTCACGTGCATCATTCTCCTGGACGTTTGATCCTGCGCAGCCAACCTGACCTTTCACCCTTTCGGTGCCCGATCAGCTCGTGCCGGTCGTTGCCCGTCTTCATCTCACGCGCGATCAGTTCCGTCGGGTCAGGAACTGCTCCCAGAACCGCACGGCGTTCACGATCCAGCCTTCGGCGCTGGTCCCGGTTCCTGGCCCGAAGCCGTGACCGAGACTTCCATACGTGTGGTACTCCACCGGTGTTCCCGCGCTGCGCAGGGCCGCGACTCGTCTCTCCATCGTCGACGGCGGGGCGATTCCGTCCTGTTCGCCAACCACGACGAATGTCGGAGGCTCAGCGGACGAGTAGTCTGAATGGGCCGTGTAGGCCATCACGACGGTTGATGGTCTTGGAAGCCTGTCGCCGCCATAGGCGGAAGCGCCGTGCGAACCGACGGCAGCCGCCATCCGTGCGCCGGCCGAGCTTCCCCACAGGGAGTAGCCCCGGGTGTCGACGCCGAGCGCCTTCGCGTTGCGGAAGATGTAGGAGATGGCAGCAGCCAGGTCCTCGGTGGCGACCGCGCCGCCATGGCCTGCCCGATAGCGCAGCACGAAGGCGTTGTAGCCCTTGGCGCTGATCTCGGCGGCATAGGGAAACCCTTCGTGGACGGAGGCGACGTAGGCAAACCCGCCGCCGGGGGATACCACGGCAAAGGGCGAATTGGGCCTTCCGCGGAAGAAGAACAGACCTGTATGGTCGCGCGCGGGTTGCTCCCGTCTCTGTTCCTCACTGTAGAACGGATAGAACACGTCGTGACCGCTGTTTACATCGTCGATCATGCGATTGAGCGCGCCGACCACCGTCGCCGCATCCACGTGGCTGTGATACGGCAGGAGCGAGCCAATATCGCTCAGGCGCACGGCTTCGTCATAGCGACGGCCGTCCCACGGCAAGAGCAGGCGAGCGAAGCCGGCGAAGGCGGGGTGGTCGAGGAGGTTGCGCACGCTGTCATCGGCGTTCAAGTGTCGGCCCTTGTGTACGATGGCCGCCCCTTTCCTCATCTCATCGCCCCGGCTGTCGGCGGGAACCATACTCCTCCCGTTCGCCACGGTGAGCGTCGGCGTCCACAGGAACGAGAGTACCAGGCAAGCAGTTGAGGGTCTCAGACAATTCAGTCTCATCGCGGCTGTTGCAGTTCAGCGACCGCTCATCGTCTGATGCTTCTCCGGGTAACGAGCCCCTTGCACCGTGATCCTTGACGCCGCGTCCTCGATCTCGCGGAGGTCGTCGGGCGAGAGCGCGACGGCAACCGCCCCGAGGTTCTCGTCCAGGCGCTCCAGCTTCCGCGTGCCCGGGATGGGGACGATCCACGGCTTCTGCGCCAACAGCCAGGCGAGCGCGATCTGGGCGGGCGTGGCCTTCTTCCGCGCTGCGATCATGCGCAGCAGATCGACGAGGACCAGATTCGCCTGCCGCGCCTCCGCGGCGAAGCGAGGAACGATGGTGCGGAAATCGGAGCTGTCGAACGTCGTCTTCTCGTCGATCTTTCCCGTGAGGAAGCCCTTGCCCAGCGGGCTGAACGGGACGAAACCGATTCCGAGTTCCTCGAGAGTGGGGAGCAATGCCGCTTCAGGCTCTCTCCACCACAGCGAGTATTCGCTCTGCACGGCAGTCACGGGCTGGACGGCGTGGGCGCGGCGGATCGTCTGCACCCCTGCCTCGGAGAGGCCGAAGTGCCTGACCTTGCCTTCCCGGATCAAGTCCTTCACCGCCCCGGCGACGTCCTCGATCGGCACCTCCGGGTCGACGCGGTGCTGGTAGAACAGGTCGATGGCATCGACCCTGAGACGCGTGAGCGAGGCCTCCGCGACCTGCCTGATGCGCTCCGGCCGGCTGTCGAGACCGACCCACTGCGGCCCGCCGTTGGGATCGAGCTTGAACCCGAACTTCGTGGCTATCGCCACCCATCCCCGAAAAGGAGCGAGAGCCTCGCCCACGAGTTCCTCGTTCGTGAACGGCCCGTAGACCTCTGCGGTGTCGAAGAACGTGACACCGCGCTCCACGGCCGTGCGGATCAGCGAGATCATCTCCCGCCTGTCGGCAGCCGGACCGTAGCCGAAGCTCATGCCCATGCAGCCGAGCCCCAGGGCCGAGACCTCGAGGCCGCTCTTCCCCAACGTGCGCTTCTTCATCGGATCCTCCTGGAGTTCACCTGACACGTGCCGCTCAGAGCGCGACCAGTTCGTACCGATCGTTGCCCATCTTCAGCTCCTTCATGTACGACAGCTGGCGCAGGCCCTGGCGGGACTCGATGCGCTCCTTGAGGTCGTGCAACTCCTCGTCGGGCAGCCCGTACACCAGGTCGATGGAGGCCTGGTCCACGGCCAGGATGTCGGTGGAGGCCAGGATGCCCACGTCGCGCGCCTTGGGCGGCGCGGCGCGCACGCCGGCGCAGTCGCAGTCGACGGACATGTTGCGCAGCACGTTGACGAAGACGATCCGCCGGCCAAAGTGGTCGACGGTGGCCTTCGCGGACTCCACCATGTTCTCCTGGAAGGGCTCGCCCTTGAGCCAGGTCGCGTAGTCGTCGTTGTCCGGGGCGGCGTGGACCATCGTCTTGCCGACCCGCCCGTCCGCGCAGCCGATGGCGATGTTCTTCATCGAGCCGCCGAACCCCCCCATGGCGTGCCCCTTGAAGTGGGTCAGCACCACCATCGAGTCGTAGGCGAGCATGTTCTTGCCGACGGACATCTGCGTGAAGCGTCTCCCGCCTTTCACGGGGACCATCGCCGCGCCGTCCTCGTCCAGGATGTCCACCGGGCAGAAGTCCCAGCCGTTGATCTTGAGGGTCTCGCGGTGGTCCGCCGTCGTGGAGCGCTTGCCCTTGTACAGGGTGTTCGTCTCCACCAGCGCGCTGTCGGGGATGCTCCGCTGCAGCGCCTTCACCATCTCCCGCGGCAGGATGTTGGGGCCGTTCGGCTCGCCGGTGTGGAGCTTGATGGCGACCCTGCCGATGATGTTGCCGCTGATCCGTGCGTAGACCTTGAGCAGCCCGTCGGCGCTGATGTCCTTCGTGAAGAAGACCTGGGACTTGTCCGCGGGTGCGGCGAAGGCGCCGGCGACGCCTTCCAGCTCGCTTGCGGCGAGCGCGCCGAGCGCGACGGCACCCCCCTTCAGGAACCAGCGGCGCGAGATCTGTCCGTCCATGTTCTCTTTCCTCTCTTCAGCTCATCGCCGGCGATCGGTCTAGAGCGCCGACCGCAGTACCTCGACGATGTCCGACTCGGTCAGCGGCGGGCGGCCCGGGAGACGCCCCTCCCCGTCGTGAATCGTGCGCACCGTGTCCCCGGCGTAGCGCGCGAGAAGCGTGTCGCCGATGCCCAGCTGCGACAGGCGCGTCGGGCAGCCGATCGAGCGGAGGAACGACTCGAACCGGTCGACGCCCTCGAGGGCGCACCCGAGCTCGTCCCCCTGCCGCGCCGGCACCCCGAAGATCCGCTGCGCGAACTGCGCGAAGCGGGCGGGCCGGACCTTCGCGGCGAAGCGCATCCAGGCCGGGTTGACCACCGCCAGCCCGGCCGCGTGCGTGACGTCGTGGTGGGCGGACAGCACGTGCTCGATCATGTGCACCGGGTACGCCGCTGCGGTGCCGACCTGCACCCAGCCATTGAGCGCCACCAGCGCCGCCCACTGCACCTGCACGCGCGCCTCGAGGTCGCGTCCGTCGGACACCGCCTTCGGGCCCCACTCCAGAGCGGTCAGCACGACCCCCTCGGCGAAGCGGTCCTGCAACGGGGTGCCGTCGACGCCGTTGAAGTAGCCCTCGGTCACGTGGGTGATCAGGTCGCAGACGCCGAACGCGGCCTGATTCGGCGGCACGCTCAGCGTCAGCTCGGGGTCGACGAGCGCGGTGCGCGGGTAGAGGCAGTCCGCCTTGACGAACGACTTCACGGTCGTCCTCTCGTTCGTGATGACGGCGCCGTTGTTCATCTCCGAGCCCGTGGCTGCCAGGGTTGGCACCGTGACGATCGGGAGCGCACGCGTCGGGGCGCCCATCGCCTGCCCGTGGAACATCATGTCCCAGGGGTCGCCGTCGTGGAGGACGGCCGCCGCCATCACCTTGGCTGCATCCATGGTGCTGCCGCCGCCCAGGGCGACGACCACGTCGCAACGCTCGTCGCGCGCGATCTGCGCGCCACGCACCACCGTCGAAATCCGCGGATTGGGCTCGACCCCGGCGCACTCCACGACGGAGACGCCGGCGGCCTCCAGGCTCGCGACCGCGCGCTCGAACACGCCGCTGCGCTTGACGCTGCCACCGCCGGTGACGAGCAGGGCGCGCGTGCCGTGCTCGCGCACCAGCCCGCCCAGCCGTGCAAGCACGCCGGCGCCGAAGACGATCCGCGTCGGGTTGTGAAATTCGAAGTTCATGATCTCCTCCATTGCTGTGTGATCACAACCTACGCGTGCAGACACCCGGGCCGGTAGACCAATCCTGCGGGATTATTGCCTGATCGTGTCGAGCGCAGTGTTTTCAGTTGACGGGGGTCGTTCCCAGACATATCGTCATCTCCAGATACACATGGAGAAAAAGATGAAGAATCAGGATGTTCTGCGGAGTTCCGAGAGCGGCTGCCTGAATGTCGCGATCGCGGCCCTGAAGCAAAGCATTGCCCGATGGACCGCCGAAGGCGAGCGTCACACAACCGCCGTTCCCGGCCTTTCGCTCTATCGGCGGGACGCCGTGACCGAGCCGATCAGCGGCATGTACGAGCCGAGCATCTGCATGGTCGCCCAGGGCGCAAAGCGAGTCCTCCTCGGGAGCGACTCGTTCGTCTACGACGCGCACCACTTCCTGATCACGTCCGTGCACCTGCCGACGGTCGTGCAGATCGTCGAAGCGAGCACGGAGAGGCCCTATCTCGGGCTCAGGCTGACGCTCGACCAGCGCCAGATCTCACGGCTCCTGGTCGACGGCAATCTCCCCACGCCGCGAACTCAGCAGTCGAGCCGCGGCATGGCGACCGGCGCGGTGACACTGCCGCTGCTGGGCGCCTTCCAGCGACTGGTCGACCTGCTCGGCGACGAGCAGGACGTCCCGATCCTCGCGCCGATCATCCAGCGGGAGATCGCCTACCGCCTGCTGGTCGGCGACCAGGGCGCGCGGCTGCGCCAGATCGCCTCGGGGGGCAGCCAGAGCCACCAGCTCGCGCGGGCCATCGAATGGCTGAAGAACAACTTCGCGCAGCCACTGCGCATCGACGACCTCGCGCGGCAGGCCAGCATGAGCGCCTCGACCTTTCACCACCACTTCCGGTCGATGACCGCGCTCAGCCCCCTGCAATACCAGAAGGAACTGCGCCTGCGAGAGGCCAGGCGGCTGATGCTCACCGAGCACCGGGACGCGGCGACCGCGGCGTACGAGGTCGGCTACGAGAGCCCATCGCAGTTCAGCCGTGAGTACAGCCGGCTCTTCGGGGCGCCGCCGCTGCGGGACATCACGAGCCTGCGGCAGGCGTCATCCGGGGTCGAAGCGTAGGGGCCGGGCAGGGCGCTGGAGGTCGATCTCGCACTTCAGGGCAACCTCTGGGCCCTGGCGCGGGCAATGGTGGAGGAGACGGGAGTCGAACCCGTGTCCCGAAACCTTCGGCCACGACGTCTACAGGCTTGTTCGGTGTTTTTCATCTCGCCCTGATCTCACCCCGCCGACAGGGTAGCGACCAAGGCCAGCCCGATTTGATCTCGCCTACAGCCCCCCGGGCGAGGTGCTTTCAGCCAGCCTGACTAGTCGACGCCCTGGATCTCCCCGTCAGGCGGGGAAGGCAGGACGCTCGCGGGTATTAAGCCGCGAGAGCGTAATCGGTGTTGGCGATTACTTATTTTCCCCAGTTTTTTAACGAGGTTCCGAGGAAACCTCGGCCTGCTGCCATGACCTCAACTGTCCCGGTCGAAACCGTTTCTCCCCCGATCGAGCATGAGGCCCAACACCCTTATTAGGATACGCGCCTGCGCGAAACGATGCAACGGTTCGGCATTGTCCTCGTCAGCTGGTTCAGGTATTCTTGAGTACGGTGATCGGGAAGCGTGAGATGAGAAGAGCGCTTGGCGTGTTTTCCTTCGTCGTCGCCGTCGCGGTCTCTGCCCCCCTCGCCCACGGCGCGTCCGAGCCGCGGCTGGTCGCGAGCGGTTGCTCGGTGAGCAACGTCGGCTACCTCGCGGATCTCGCCGCCGACTACGAGAAGCTCACGGGCGTGCGCATGTTCGTCCGGGGCGGCGGCAGCGTCATCGGTCTGGAGGACCTGGCGTCCGGCAGGGCCGACCTGGCTGCCTCCTGCCGCGGCAGGATCGCCGCGGATCCGCTCGACGTGGAGTTCATCCAGGTGGCGTGGGACGCCCTCGTCTTCCTCGTGCATCCGTCGAACCCGATCGACTCGATTTCGTTCGCGGACGCGGCCGGCGTCTTCGGCGGCACCCTCCGGGACTGGCGGCGCCTCGGCGGCCCGGCGGGACCGATCCAGGTCTTCCTGCAAAGGCCCACGACGGGACTGAGCGGCGTCGAGTCCTCGATCCGCGCGCTCGTCCTCAAGGGAGCTCCGCCCTCCCGCGGCTCGTCCGTCGCCGAGCTGGCCTCGACGGGGATCGTCGAGCAGCTCATCGAGAAGACGCCGGCTGGATTCGGCGCCTCGGGCTATTCCAGCGCGCGCCGCCGCGCCGTGAAGATGCTCGCCCTCGACGGCGTCAGGCCGACCCGGACGGCGATCATCGACCGTTCCTACCCCCTGCGCCGGCCGCTCTACCTGATCGTCAAGACGCCGCCGAGGGCGGAGGTCAAGGCGTTCGTGAACTTTGCCCTGAGCGCGCGGGGCCAGCAGCTGATCGACTCTTACGGCGTGATCCCGCTGCGGACGCTGAGGTGAGAGTCCCCCTTCGCCGGCGGTTCTCGCTCTTCCTCGTCCTCTCCATCGCGAGCATCACCCTCGCCAGCACGCTACTCTTTGCCGCGTTCTTCCGCGCGGCCGCCGAGAAGGAGATCGTCGCCCGCGGGGTGGCGCTCTGCCAGTCGCTGGCACGGGCCGCCGCCGCCGGCCTGGCCGCCGAGGACCTCGATCTGCTGGCCAAGGCGGCGGACATCGTGCGCGGCGGCGACGTGGCGTTCGTCCAGGTCTTCTCCGCCATCTGGAGCCCGATCGACGCCTATCCGTTCGAGCAACTGCGGCAGCTCCCGGCCGCCGAGGCCGTGGAACACTTCCGCGGGGGGGACACCGAGCCGCTGCGCCTCGCCGGGTCCGAACGATTCGACTTCTACGTCCCGATCCGGTTCAGCATCCCCCAGGCGCCGGAGACGACCATCGGCTATGCGCGGCTGGCGCTCTCGGCAGCCCCGCTGCGTTCCTCGCTGCGATCGGTCGTGCTCTCGAGCGTGCTCATCGGGCTGGTCCTGGGCCTGCTCTTCCTGGTGGCCGCCCAGGTCGTGATCGGCAGAACGGTCGTCGGCCCGATCCTCAACCTGCACGCCGCCGCGGCCCGCTTCCGCAGCGGTCATCCCCCGGAGGCCGTCCCCGCTGTCGCGGATGACGAGATCGCCGACCTGACGCAGGAGTTCCACGCGATGAGCCTGGCGCTGCGCGAACGCGAGCTGCGCCTCTCGGAAGAGAAGGAACGCCTCGCCGTCACGCTGCGGAGCATCGGCGACGGGGTCATCGTCGCGGACGTCGACGGGCTCGTGACCCTCGTGAACCGGGTCGCGGAGGAGCTGACGGGGTGGAGCTCCGCGGAGGCCGTGGGCAGGCGGTTCTGCGAGGTCTTCGCGATCCAGCACGAGCAGACCCGCGAGCCGTGCGCGAACGTCGTGGCGCGGGTCCTGGCGGACGGGGTTGCGGTTTCGCTCCCCGGCCGCACGGTGCTCGTGCGCCGGGACGGCACGGATATCCTCATCGAGGACGCCGCAGCGCCGATCCGCGACCGCGAGAGCGAGATCATCGGCGTCGTTCTGGTCTTTCGGGACGTGACGGAGAAACGGCGCCTCGAGGACGAGCTGCTCAAGGCCGAGAAGCTGCGCGCTCTGGGGGTGCTCGCAGGCGGCATCGCCCACGACTTCAACAACCTGTTGACCGGCATCCTCGGCAACGTCAGCCTGGCCCGGGCGAGGCTCGGCCCGGGAGATTCCGCCCGCGACCACCTGGAGCGGGCCGAGGCGGCCGCCGGGCGCGCCGCGGAACTCACCGGACAGCTGCTGACGTTCTCGAAGGGCGGCGCTCCGGTGCGGCGCGCCGCGGACATCGTCGCGATCCTCAAGGAATCGGCGCGCTTCTGGCTCTCGGGCAGCAGCGTCAGGACCGAGTTCTCCGTCGAGGGCGCGACCTGGCCGGTCGAGGTCGACGCGGGCCAGATGAGCCAGGTCTTCAACAACCTGGTCATCAACGCCGTTCAGGCCATGCCAGGGGGCGGAAGGATCTCCTTCGTCGTGCGCAACGCCGCGCCTGCGGCAGAGGCCGCCGGTCTTCCGGCGGGCGACTACGTCGTCGTCGAAGTCCGCGACGAGGGCGGGGGGATTGCGGAGGAGAACCGCGGCAGGATCTTCGATCCATACTTCACCACCAAGCCGGACGGCGCCGGACTCGGGCTGACCTCGGCATACTCGATCGTGAAGAGACACGGCGGCGGCATCGAGGTCGAATCGACGCCCGGGAAGGGGACGACCTTCCGGGTCTGGCTGCCGGCCTCGCGCGCCGCCGGGACGCTGCCGGCGGCGCCGCGCGGGGAGCAGGCGCCGCACGTCGGGCACGGCGCCGTGCTCGTGATGGACGACGAGCAGGTCGTGCGCGCCGTTGCGGTCGAGATGCTGCGGTCGCTCGGCTACGACGCCGCCGCCGCCGAGAACGGGCAGGAGGCGCTGGCGCTCTACCGGCAGGCGCTGGAGCAGGGGCGCCCGTTCCGGGCGGTCATCATGGACCTCACCGTCCCCGGGGGGATGGGGGGCAAGGAAGCGGTGACCCGGCTGCTCGCGCTCGACCCCGGTGCGCGCGTCATCGTGTCGAGCGGCTATTCCAACGATCCGGTCATGGCGGAGTACCGGGCCCACGGCTTCCGGGGCGTGATCGTCAAGCCCTATGGCACGCGGGCGTTCGCCGAGACGCTGCGGGAAGTCCTCGGGGGCGCCTGAGGGCGGGCGGCAGGGCCGGGCCTTCGGCCGCTACCGCCGCCCGTCCTCTTCGCGCCCGTAGCCGGCCGGCAGCCCTTGCGCAACGCGCCGGCTGCGGTCTTGCAGGAGCGCGGGCATGATGTTCGCGACCTGATCGGCCAGCAGCTTCCCCGTGATCTGATGGGCTTCATCGTCGAGGTGGAACCGGAAGCTGCCCCGCGTGCTCAGTCTGCTCGTCGAGTGCAGGTCATAGAAGTACCATCGCCCGTTCATGAACCCGTCGAGCTCGCGTTTGGTCCGCTCGAACATCTCCTCATAGAAGTTCGGCCCGAGATGATCAATCAGGGCCGGGCCCTCCTCGCGGATGGGCTGCCAGACCATCATGATCGGCACCCCCTCGAAGTCCCGCTTGATGGAACGAAGGCTGTGGACTAACAGGGGGATGGCGGTCTTGTCCAAGACCTGCTTCGCGTCCTTGGGCTCCAGCCCCCTCGCCGCCCAGTAACTCGTCCATGCCGTCTGCCGGAAGTACTCCCAGCCCCAGGCGAGCTTGATGCCAAGACCGATGCTCGTGCGACTCATCACGTTCGGCATCAGCTTCACGAGCCAGGCCAGGCGGGGCGGGTACTGCTCGCCCCGGAGCGCCAAGGCAAAGGCGTTGAGGCTTTCGAAACCTGTATGGGCGTCAGTCCCGGCCTCATGCTGCAAGGGGACATAGAAGTCGTTGCGCCCGACGTAGGCCAGGATCAGGTCCGGCTCCAGGGTGTGCCCCCAGCGGTTCAGGGCCACGAAGTTCTGGTACGTGATGGTGCCGCCCATGGCGAGATTGATGACTCGCACGCGAGCGCCCACGGGGGGCGATCGACCGTTGAGATTGGCTTCGAGCAACTTGTAGAACATCTTCTCGTTGCTCGTCGCCCCCCAGCCCTGCGCGCCGCTGCCGCCGATCAGGATGATGCGGAACTCGTCCGCGGCTTTCGGCGGAGGGTCTTTCAGGGAGAAATCGATGAAGAAGCCCATGTCGCCGGTGCGAACATCGAAGTCGGCCTCGGGAGTGTGCAGTTCCCAGGGCATCGGGCCCCGATGCCGAAAGTTCGCCTGCACGTGGAAACCCTCGTACGGGAAGAGTTCGAGAGAGCGGATCGTGAGCTGGGGAGAAGCTGACTCCAGTCCCAGCGACGCCTCGCGGGCGCCCACCACCCGGTCGATGATCTTGAGCCCCACGACGCCGAGCAGGACCATCGCCGCGGCGTACGCGACCGTGAACGCCGCCTTCTTTCCGCGAAACCGTCCCGCGGCCATGTCGTCATTTCCCCCCGTCGCCGGCGTAGCCGGACTTCGACGACTGCGGGATCACACCCGGACCTTGACGCTCATCTCCCGCCGGGCCTCGCGCTCCGTGTCCCGGCGCTTGATCGCCTCGCGCTTGTCGTGGAGCTTCTTCCCGCGCCCGACGCCGATCTCGACCTTCGCCAGGCCGTTCTTGAAGTAGATCTTCAGCGGCACGAGCGTCAGCCCCTTCTCCTTGACCTTGCCGGTGAGCTTGGCGATCTCGCGCCGGTGCAGCAGGATCTTGCGGCGGCGCTTCGGGTCGTGGTTGTTGAGGTTGCCGAA
>DATDCY010000145.1 GCA_036524115.1 bacterium
CTCCTGCTCCGCGGGGCGCTCCGCGCCGCCGGTGGCGCCGGTCCCGCCCGTCGGCGCCGGCGCGACCGAGACGATCTTCACGCCGCCCTCCTGCTCCTCGCTGGCGGGGCCGCCGGGCCCCCCGGTCACCGTCATCGTGAGCTGGCGCACCCAGCGCAGCGGCTGAGGCAGGAAGAACGAGAAGTAGCTCGCGTAGAGCAGCCAGGCGAAGAGCGCCGGCGCCGCCCAGAGCCAGCGCGGGATGGGGACGGCGCGGCGGGGGCTGACGCGCGCGAGCGCCGCGGCGGTCTCCGCGGCCTGCGCCCGGCGGTAGCGCTCGTCGACGTCGGCGCGGCCGGCGAGGTCGAGGAAGCTCGCGAGCCGGTCCTTGAAGCCGAGGGCGCGGTCGAGCGCCGGGGCGATGCGCGCGGGCCGCGCGCCGGGGAAGGACGCCACGAAGAGGACCAGCGCCACGAAGGGGCCGGTCGAGAGCCCCGGCAGGACGCGGCCCCAGATCCGGTTGACGAGCGCGGTGGCGAGCAGCACGAGGTGGTGCGCCGCGAAGGCCGCCAGCAGCGCCTGCAGGGCGCGGCGGCCCAGCCACCGCCTGCGCGCACTCCGGAGAAACACGCCGATCGCCCGGGTCTCCTCCCCGGCCGCCGGTGCGCTCAGGACTCCTCCCCCCCGATCAGGCCCATCTTCTTCATGCGGTAGCGCAGCGAGTCGCGCGAGATGCCCAGCAGCTGCGAGGCCTTCGTCTGGTTGCCGCGCGTCTGCTCGAGGGCCTGGCGGACCAGGTCGTCCTCGAGCCGATCGAGCGAGAGCCCCCCCGGCGGGATGACGATGCCGAGGGTGCCGGGCGCCGCGGCGGACGCGTCCGCCGGTGCCGCCCCGTGCGCCTCGCCGGCGGCCGGGGACGCGGCGGGGGGGGCGGCCACGGCCGGCGCGACCGGCCCGAGGATCTCCGGCGGCAGGTCCGCGGCCTCGACGACGGTGCCGGCGTGCAGGAGGATCGCGCGCTCGAGCACGTTCTTGAGCTCGCGCACGTTGCCGGGCCAGCGGTAGCGCAGCAGCGCGGCCTCCGCCGCGGGGGCGAGCCCCGTGACCTGCTTGGCGAACTCGCGGTTGAAGACGCGCATGTAGTAGGCGGCCAGCGGCAGGATGTCGTCGGGGCGCTCGCGCAGCGGCGGCAGGCGGATCGGCACGACGTTGAGGCGGTAGAAGAGGTCCTCGCGGAAGCGGCCCGCGCGCCGCTCGGCGTCGAGGTCCTTGTTCGAGGCGGCGATCACCCGCACGTCGACCTGGATGTCCTTGACGCCGCCGATGCGCCGGAACGACTTTTCCTCGATCGCCCGCAGCAGCTTGGCCTGCAGGTCCAGACGCATCTCGCCGATCTCGTCGAGGAAGACGGTGCCGCCGTCGGCCAGCTCGAAGAGCCCCTTCTTCGCCCCCTTGGCGTCGGTGTAGGCGCCGCGCTCGTGGCCGAAGACCTCGCTCTCGAGGAGCTGCTCGGGGAGCGACGCGCAGTTGATGGCCATGAAGGGCCGCTCGGCGCGGGCGCCCGTGTAGTGCAGCGCCTTGGCGACAAGGTCCTTGCCGGTGCCGCTCTCGCCCTGGAGCAGCACCGTCGAGGCCCCCGAGGAGGCGACGCGCGAGACCATCTCGAGCACCGCGCGCATCGCCGCGCTCTCGGCGACGACCCGGTCGAGCGAGAAGCGCGCCTGCTGCTCCTGGCGCAGCCGCTGGACCTCGCCGCGCAGCCGGCTGGCCTCGAGGCCCTTGCGGATGGAGAGCTTGACGCCCTCGAGGTTGAAGGGCTTGTTCAGGTAGTCGTAGGCGCCGGCGCGCATCGCCTGGACGGCGGTGTCGACCATGCCGTAGGCCGTGATCATGATGACGACGACCTCCGGCTCGGCGGCCTTGATCTTCTGGAGCACCTCGATGCCGCCCATGCCCGGGAGCTGGATGTCGAGCAGCACGAGGTCGGGCGGGGTCTCGCGCACGAGGCGCAGCGCGCTCTCGCCGTCCTCGGCGACCCAGACCTCGTAGCCGTCCTTGGCCAGCTCCTGCTGGAGCGACCAGCGGATCAGGTACTCGTCGTCGACGACGAGGATGCGCTCCTTTGCCATGGGCCTCGCTCTCCTGGTTGGCGGGACAAAGCGGGAGGATTATACCCGTTTCCCCGCGGGTTGTGTCCGCGGGAACAAGAGGCTAGGGCGCGGGGGCGACCTCGACCGTGCACGCCTCCCAGAGGCTGCCGCTGTCGGGAAGGTTGTCTGGGTTCGACAGCAGCTGCGTGCCGCTGCACAGCAGCGCGCCGCCGCGGTAGACGCTGATCGTGGCGGTGGTCGTCGTCACGGCGGCCTGCCAGTAGTAGTCGTAGAAGTGCACGAGGACCGCGTACGTGCCGGGCGTCGTGAACTTGCCCGCGACGATCTGCTCGCGCTGCTCGGTGCAGGCGGGGTAGCGGCAGTCGGCCTTGAGCAGCGGATTGTCCGAGGCGTCGCCGGCGACGCCCCAGTCGGGGTTCGGGTTGTTGCTGTAGCAGTCGTTGGCGTAGTCCCACCCGACAGTCCCCGCCCCGTCGGGCGGCCGCAGGCGCAGGTCGAGGTCCACCTGCGGGTTGTCCCAGGTGACCGTCGCCGAGAACTCGCAGCCCTCGACGACGATCCCGCGCGCGGTCGCCGCCGAGCAGATCTGGGGGTGGTGGGCGCCGCCGAAATCCAGCGTGTCGGCCGCCAGCAGGGCCGTGGCGCCGTCGGCGAAGGTCGGGTTGGGCGGCACCAGGTAGTGGCTCTCGAGCACGATCTTGTCGGTCGCGCCCCGGTCCCCCGTCGACTTGAAGATCTCCCAGAGCAGGGCGGACCAGATCTGCCCGTCGGCCTGCGCGGCGCCGACCTTGTCCTTGTACGTCTTCTTCGAGTCGACGCGGTCCGTGCAGCCGGATACGCTGCCCGCGCCGTTCCACTCGCCGACGCACGCCGGGTCGACGCCGTTGACGATGCTCTGGTCGTACGTCGAGCTGGCCGCCCAGTAGTCGGCGAAGCCCTCGCCCATCGCGGCGGCCTCGGTGGTGGTGCCGAGGTACTTGCCGGTCGACTGGTTGTCCTGGATCGCGTGCGCGTACTCGTGGAGGATGATGTCCGCGTCCTCGGCGTCGTCGACGCCCGCGCTGGAGAAGGCGAGGTAGCCCGTGCCGGGGGCGGTGCTGCTGGCAACGTAGTGCGAGGCGGCGCCGTGCGGGTCCACGAGGATCTGCCGCTGGTAGGCGTTGAAGCCGAGCCCCTGGATGTACCGCTGGTTCGCGTCGATGTGGTAGTAGACCATGACGTGCTCGAACTGGTCGGGCGTGCGCCCGAACAGGAAGGTTGCGTACTTCGACGTGGTGGAGACGACGCCCTTGGTGGCGGGGAACAGGTACGGGGGCTCCCTGGCATCGGTCACGTTGACGTAGCGCCCGCGCAGGAAGACCTGGCCGGTCGTGGCGTTGTACACCAGCTTGGGCAGCGGTTTCCGAACGTATGCGGGAGTGAACGCCGGGCCGTCGGCGTCGGCGTTGTCGCGCAGCGTCGTCCTGTTGAGGGGCCTCACCGGGTTCGGGTTGAAGACGCGGCCCCAGCCGTCCTTGTAGGTGACGGCGCGCTGCACCAGGTCGCGACGCAGCAGGACGCGGCCGTCGCCGGCGTCCACCGTCTGCTCGACGACGGCGAACGGCGAGCGCGACTCGGTGACGAAACGCCAGGCCAGCCGCGGCGTCTCCCCGTCGAGGTAGACCCCGAGTCGCGGCTCGCCGGACACCGAGGGCGGCGCGGAGGTGCCCGCCTCCCGCGCGGCGGCCTCGGCGCGCACGGCGCTCGCCACGGCCTCGTCCGCGGCGAGCGCGGGCGCGAGCGCGATGCCGCCCGCCGGGACGTACTCGCTGTTGACGAGAAAGACCCGCCGGTCGCGGTCGAGCGTGACCTCGACGCCCCCGTTGAAGACCGGCAGGCCGCCGGCGAACTGCCGGAAGGTGACGTGGAAGCCGCCGGGGCTCTGGCGCACCTCGTCGGCGACGAGGTCGCCGGCCTGCGGATCCAGCCCGAAGAGCGCCGCCTGCTCGGCGAGGAAGCCGGCCGCGATCGCCTCGGGGCTGCCCTCGGCCGGCGCCGAGAGCCTTCCTTCGATCGTGCGGATGCGGGACGAGCCGGGGTGCCGCTCGACGCGCAGCGGCGCGCCCGCGCCCGCCCGCAGCGCGGAGAGGGCGCGCGCGGTCTCCGTCGCGTCGGGCCCGCCCTCGGCGGCGGCGGACGCC
>DATDCY010000146.1 GCA_036524115.1 bacterium
GCCTGTCCGGCCCTGCGCTCGAAACGCATAACTCGCCCTTCGGGCTCAAACAATGCGTTTCGCCCTTCGGGACGCTCCGGTCCGAACGCTGCAGTTCCCTCGCGCTCCACAATGCGCGCGCCCGACAGCGCCCCGCCC
Source organism: bacterium (assembly GCA_036524115.1). Classification (NCBI taxonomy): domain Bacteria; species bacterium. The sequence continues at coordinate 139 of DATDCY010000146.1, forward strand.
CCGCTCAAGCCTGGGCCGCCCCTTCCATCACAGTCCTCGATCGGCAGGCCGCCAAGAAGGGTCCGGATGCGAGGCGTACGAGGTGCACGCCGCAGGGAGTCGGGAGGAGAGCAACGCAGCAGATGGGCCCTTGTTGACGGCCTGCCCAGGGCCACGGCCCGGGGGCGCCTGTGAACGGTCATAATGCGCCGGCCGCGTGCTGTGTCGGGTGAGGGCGCATTGACAGTCGAGCGGCTGATGAGTGCCTACGGGAACTGAGAGCAGCAGGGCGAGACGGAAGTGAACAGGCGCCCCCGGGCCGTGGCCCGGCGCGGGAAGTCCGGCCGGCACCGGGCGCGCACGAGCGACAGTATTGACATTGACCCAAATCCGCGAAATCCTCTAAGGAACATCAGGGCGGCCGGAAGGAGGCTGAGGATGAGACGGGTGCTTGCGACGGTGTTGGGCGCAGTGCTGGCGTTCGCGGTGATCTCCCCCGCGCAGGCGGGGCCCCTGCTGCGTTTCCCGTTCGAGCGACAGACCAACCTCGCCCCCGGGCCCCACACGCTCCGGTTCAGCCTCTGGGACGGCGGCGGGACGCAGCTCTGGGCCTCGGAGTGGGTGACGCTGCAGCTCAAGACCCCGGTGCTGGTCTACACGCTCGGCAGCGGGACCGTGAAGATCCCGGGCGCGATCGACTTCTCCCAGCAGCTCTTCGTCCAGGTGGTGAAGCAGAACGTGAGGACACCCGTGGTCGCGCGCTCGCCCTTCCCCATCGCGCCCTATGCGGTCTACGCCGGGACGGGAACGCCCGGGCCGCAGGGGCCCACGGGGGCGCAGGGCGAGACCGGCCCCGCCGGCGCAGCCGGACCGCAGGGGCCGGCCGGCGCAACGGGGCCGACCGGGGACGCCGGCGCGACGGGCGGCACGGGGGCTACGGGAGACGCGGGCGCAACGGGGGCGCAGGGACCCACCGGACCCGCAGGCGTCAGCGGCTCGCCTGTCGTGGCCTATGCCGTCGACAACAGCCCGCCACAACCTGACGCGGCAACCAACGGCTCCTGGGTGGCGACCGGCGCCTCTGTCGAGTTCGACCTGCCGGCCACCGCCACGGTGCTTCTGCAGTACGGCTTCCGCGGCCAGGTCACCTCCAACAGCTCCGGCCTGGCCGGCTCCATCACCGCGGCCCCCCTGGTCGACGGGACAACCCAGAGCGTGACCGGCGCGAAGCTGGAAGCGATCCTCTACGGGACGACGGGATCCCCGCTCCCGATCCCGTCGACCGCGGCTTCCGTGATGTGGCTGGAGCCGGTCCAACTCGGCGCGGGCCACCACACGGTGCAGCTGCGGGTGAAATACCTGAGTCCACTGGCCACGACCGTGATCAACGAGGGCCTCTGGATCACCGCGACGGTGCCCTGATCAGCCGGCGCCTCTTGCGACCGACGACGCCAGGGGCTATCCTGAAAGCAGTAGTGTGCCGCCGCGCCGTTGCGCACGGCGGCATCGATCCGGTCGGGAGGCCACATGAAGAAGACGCTGGTCGTTCTCCTTTCGCTCCTGACTGTCATCGGGGTCCTGCCGACCGGCGACGCCGACGCGCAGACCGCGGCTCCGAGAATCACCTTTGCCGCGGCGGACACGGCCACGAGAACCCTTCTCGTTCGGGGGAGCGACTTCGGCACCGCGCCGAAGGTCTTCCTGGGGACCACGTTGGGTCGTTTGTCCCTTCTCTCCGTCATCAGCAAGTCGGGCAACCGCGTCCTGGCCGGCCTTCCGACGACCGCGGCCGGCAGCTACCTGCTTGTCGTGGCGAACGGCTCGCTACGCGGATCGGCGACCATCGTCGTCGGGGCCGTCGGCCCGGAAGGCCCCGAGGGGCCGCAGGGCGTGCAAGGCCCCACGGGGGAGAGCGGGCCCCAGGGGATCCAGGGTTCAACGGGCGACGCGGGACCGCAAGGGGCCTCGGGCCCCACCGGCCCTCAGGGAATCCAGGGTCCCGCGGGCCCGGTCGGTCCAACCGGGCCGTACGGGACGACGGGAATCCCGAACTGCCCGGCGGGCTACATGCTCGTCTCCAACGGTTCGACCACCGGAAACCGCTTCTACTGCTACCCCGCCTTCGGGGTGAGCCGTTGCCGAATCGTCCACGCCGAGAAGACGACGAACCTCGAGGTGGGCGGCGTGAGCGCTGTATGTGCCGCTGGCGAATACGTGGTCGGCGGGGGCTTCATGGTGGATCCAGGTGAAGTCAATGTCTCGTCGGTCTACCCCAAGACCAACTGCGACAATGTTGGCGTCGACTGCTGGAACGTGGTGGTCAGAAAGATCGGAAATATCCCCCAGTACTCTGTGGCGGCGGACGCCATCTGCTGCGCCAAGGGGAACCAGTGACGGCCTGCGCGGTCGGCAGCCGGTTCCCTGAGCGTTGACCGCGGCGGTCCGCGGTCAGTGATGGCGCCCTGCCCCCGGGCGTCGTGGCCGGCCGGCTCAGGCGCCGGCGGTCTTGCGGCCAGGCGATCCGCGACGACGTGCCACCAGCCCCGCCAGCGCCAGCAGCAGACACAGCCGCGGCAGCCAATCGCCCCAGCGGGTGTAGAGCGTCCTGCGCGACGGCAGCGGCAGCTCCGCCGACCACTGGCCGCGCACGAACAACGACGAGGCCGAGATCACGCGGCCGTCGGCGTCCACGAACCCCGAGATGCCCGTGTTGGCCGCGCGCGCGATCGGCCGCCGGTTCTCCACGGCACGGAACGACAGGTGCGCGAACTGCTGCGCCGACGCCGCGCTGCGCTCGTACCAGGCGTCGTTCGTGATGTTCACCAGGAAGGTGGCTCCGCCCGCGGCGAAGCGCCGCACGAGGTCGGGGAAGATCACCTCGTAGCAGACCAGCGCGCCGAAAGGCTGCGCCGGCGGGCCGAGCAGGCGCGGCGCCTCCCCCGGCTCGAAATTCCCGACCGCCTGCACCAGCGGCCGCGCGAAGAAGAGCAGCCGCGCAAACGGGACGAACTCGCCGAACGGCACGAGCTGCTGCTTGTCCTGCCAGCCGGCCACCTCCCCGTCGGCGCCCAGCAGGTAGGCGCGGTTGCGCAGCGAGCTCCTGCCGCCGACCTCCTCGAACGCCGGCGAGCCGAAGAGCAGCGGCGTGGCCGTCCCGCGGGCCAGATCGGCAAGCCGCCGCTGGTAATCCGGCTCGCGCTGGTAGACGAAGGCCGTCGCTGACTCCGACCACGAGATCAGGTCGGGGCGGCCACGCGCCGCCTCCCGCGTCAGCTCCTCGTGCGTGCGGAAGGTCTCCTCGCGGAAGCGGCGGTCCCACTTGACGTCCTGCGGCACGCTCCCCTGCACCACCGCGACGCGCACGCCGCGCTGCGGTGGCGGCTCGGCGAGCCGCCACCGCCCGTACGCGCCGCAGACGCCGAGCGCGACGAGCGCGACGGCCAGCGGACGCCAACCGGCGTCCCAGCCGCGGCCGCGCGGGGCGCGCGCGAGCGCCGCCCACCCCGCGGCGACGAGGGCACAGAGGGCGCTGACGGCCCAGACCCCGCCGAGGTCCGCCACCTGGATCAGCGGCAGCTGCGGGGCGAGGGCGTTGCCGAGCAGCGCCCAGGGGAACTCGAGCTGCGGCAACTTCGCCCGCAGGTACTCGCTCGCCGTCCAGAGAACCGGGGTCGCGACGACCGCCGGCAGGCCCGGCAGGGCCCGGCGCAGCCGCGCATACGCCCAGCCGAAGAGCCCCCAGAACAGCGCCATGACCGCCGTCATCAGCAGCATCAGCGGGACGGCGACGAAGGGCGGGATCCCCCCGAAGTGCGCCATCGCGTAGTAGACCCACCAGACGACGCCCGTGAAGGCGACCCACCCCGCGAGCCACGCCAGCAGGAAGGGACGGGGCGCGCCCTCCAGCGCCAGCAGCAGCGGCGCCAGCGCGATCAGCGCCAGCGGCCCGAGCCCGAACGGCGGGAACGCGAAAATGAAGAGCGCCGAGGCGGCGAGCGCCGCGACGAGGCGCCGGA
>DATDCY010000147.1 GCA_036524115.1 bacterium
GCGGCCGCCACCTGCGCGCCGATCTCCATTGCCTCGCGCACGGGCAGCGCGCCGCGCCCGAGCCGCGCGGAGAGGGTCTCGCCCTCGACCAGCTCGAGCACCAGGTAGGGCACGCCCGCTGCTTCCTCGAGCCCGTACAGCACCGCGATGTTCGGGTGGTTGAGCGACGCGAGCAGCCGCGCCTCGCGCTCGAAGCGCGCCAGCCGCTCGGGGTGCCCCGCGAACGCCTCGGGCAGTCCCTTGATGGCGACCTCGCGGCCGAGCCGGGTGTCCCTCGCGCGGTACACCTCGCCCATGCCGCCGGCGCCCAGCGGCGCGACGATCTCGTACGGGCCGAGCCGCGTTCCGGGGGCGAGCGTCATCGCCTGCGGAACTCCGCGAGCCAGTTCTCCACGAAGAGCAGCGAGCGCGTCACGGGCGGGCCGACCTGGCGCACGCCGATGAAGCGCTGGCCGTCCGGGTGGGCATCCAGCGGAAAGCCGGCGGCGTTCGTGTGCCGGAGGTCGAACTCTCCCGCGCTCGCCGAAAACAGCGCGTGCGGCATGCCGAGCGCGGGACGTTCGCCCGGCCCGACCGAGACCAGCTCGAGCGTGTCGGCGCACACGTAGAAGATCCCGTCGCCGCGCCGCATCCACCGGGGCCATTCGCCGCCGTTCACGGAGACCTGCAGGCGGGAGCCCCCCTCGGGGTAGCGGCGAATGTAGACCTCCCTGCGGCCGGACTCGTCCGACGTGTAGGCGATCCAGCGGCCGTCGGGAGAGAACGACGGGTCCGACTCGTCGGCGGGCGTCACCAGGAAGGGCCTTGGCGCGCTCCCGCCGGCCAGCGCGACGGTCCACAGGTCGCCATTGCCCTTGCGGTCCACCGTGTAGACGAGATTCCTCCCGTCCGGGCTGACGGCCGGCTCGAGCCCCTGGGCGATGGTGTCGGGTGCGCCGCTTCCGTCGCCCGCGACCCCCACGATGCGGTCCGTTCCGACCCCCCCGCGCGAGGCGTAATAGATGTGCGTCCCGTCCGGGGACCACGCCGGATGGCCCTCCCAGACCGGGCTCGAGGTGAGCCGGGTCCTCGTGCCCCGCACCAGGTCCTGCACCCAGATGTCGACGTTCTGGTTCTCGACGACGACGTAGGCCACGCGGGAGCCATCCGGGGACAGCGAGGGGCTGGAGAGGCCCTGCTGCGGTTGCCCGACGGGCTCTTCAGCGCCCCCTGCTCGCCGCCACCACCCGAGCTGCCCCGTGGGCGAAGCGGGGTCCTCGGCCGCCACCAGCAGGCCCGCGCGGCTGTCGCTCGCCAGCTGGGCGCCGTCCAGGATCCGGAACGGGGGCCCCGTGGCCTTGCGCGAGGAGACCGAGAACGGCACGGCCCACGTCGCGCCGCCGAAGGCGCCTCCTTCCTGGGTGACGAGCAGGTGGCCGGTCGGCGAGTAGCTCACCGCGGACCCGTCCAGGCCGTCGTAGACCCGCCGCAGGCGCGGCGGGGACCCCTCGACGATCGCAACGGCGCCGTTGCCCTGCTTGTCGTGCACGTAGAGCAGGACCGACCGGCCGTCCGGCAGGAAGGTCGGGCCGTGGTAATCGACGATGGTGCTGTCCGGCGCGAGCAGCGGGCGAAGCCGGCCCCCGCCGGCCGCGACCTCGTACAACCCGCCGCGCCAGATCGCGAGCACGATGCGGGAATCGGCGCCCCAGGCGCCGCCGACGATCTGGCCGCTTTCGGGGATGTCGCAGAGCTCCCGGCTCTGGTCGCCGCCGGGCGTGAACGCCCAGAGCTTCCGGTTGGCGCTGAAGCACAGCGTGGACTGGTCCCACGACCAGAACGGCGCCCGTCCCTCGTTCGAACCGGGGACCTCGATCGCGTCGAGCCTTTCCAGGCGGCGGATCCAGAGGCGCCCCCTGGCCTCGTACGCGATCGCGCTCCCGTCCCGGGTGAGCGCGAGCGGCTCGAAGAAATGGGTCGTCAGCCCCTCCACCGGAACGCGAAACCGGCGCAACTGGCCGGCCGGCAACGCGGGCCGCAGCGCGAGGAGCGCCGCCGCCGTCGCGGCGATCGCGACCGCCGCCGTCACGAGGGGCACGATCCAGCGGCGGCGGTCCCGCGCGGCCCCTGCCGCCGCGGGCGGCTCGGAGTGCGCGCGCGCTTCGGCGAGGAGCAGCCGCGCGTCACCCGCGTCGCGCAGCCGCTCGCGCGCGTCCTTGCGCAGGCAGCGCGCCAGCAACTC
>DATDCY010000148.1 GCA_036524115.1 bacterium
GCTGGACTTCACGCAGGTGACGCGGGTGCCGCGGATGCCGGCGTTCATGCGCGGGGTGATCAACCTGCGCGGGTCGGTGGTGCCGGTGGTGGACCTGCGGCTGCGGTTCGGGATGGGGGTGACCGAGCGCACGGTGAACACGTGCGTGATCATCGCCGAGGTGGAGGTGCTGGGCGAGCGCACGCTGCTGGGGGCGCTGGCGGACTCGGTGCAGGAGGTCATCGACCTGGGGCCGGGCCAGATCGACCCGCCGCCGCGGCTGGGCGGGAGCATCAGCGCGGAGTTCATCCGGGGGATGGGCAAGCGCGAGGAGGGGTTCGTGATCATCCTCGACGCCGACCGGGTGTTCTCCGGCGAGGAGCTGGCGCTCGTGCAGGGCGCGGGCGCGGAGGCCGCGGTCACGGCCTGACGTCGTCGTCGGAACCGGGCCCCTCCCCAGTGCGGGGAGGGGCTTCCTTTTTCGTCCGTTGCTGTTGATGTCGATCATCGTCATGTCCTGGAAATCCGCTCGTCAAATTCGTCAAATATATTTCTTGGAAATGTAACGATGTCGTGATAACCTTGTAACCGTGATGTCATTCACAGGGCATGGTTTTAAAACCGTTAAGCCCGTGTTCACCGCATCACCTCGTTCGCGTCTTTCCACAGTCTTTTCCCCAGCCAGGTTGCGAGTTGACTCTCCCGCAACTTCGGTCCCATCGGCGTTCCTGGGAATTGCGTCCGGCATCGGCGCCAATGCCGGCCGGCGCGCCTGCCCGCCGGAGCCCTGTCTCGGAAGACGCGTTCGTCGGGACATCATGGGGGGCCCCCGCCTTAGCGAGGGGAGGCTGCGCGGGAACTTCGACTCTTCCGGCTCGCGCCGGGTCGAGGGAGGTGGGGCATGAAGATTTCGACCAAGATGTACGTCGGCATCGGGTGCGTGATCGCGACGTTCGTGGGGCTGACTGTCTACTCCCAGGTCAGTCTGAGGAACACCAGGGCGGCGGTGGAGGAGATCGACCACTACCGCGAGCTGCAGTCGACGATCGCGCCGCGGATCGTGGACCACATGAAGTGGGCGGAATCGCTGGCCGTCGGCACGATGCTCTTCGGCAGGGAGTTCACCGGGCAGCTCGATCACACGAAGTGCAAGCTCGGCGAGTGGTACTACGACTTCAAGCCGCCGCGCCAGGTCGCGGAGTCGTTCAAGAAGATCGAGGAGCCGCACCGCAAGATGCACGCCACCGCCCCCAAGATCCTCGCGGCGCTGAGGGAGGGCAACCACGACCTGGCGAAGAGGATCTACCAGGAGGAAACGGCGCCCCTCCTCGCGGCGACCCAGGAGGCGCTGACGGACCTGCGCAACGACTTCAAGGACAAGGTCGTGGGCGCGATGACCGCGGACCTGACCGCGCGCCAGGCGCGGATGGGGACGACCTCGCTCATCGTCTACCTGGGGCTCGCGGTCCTTCTCGCCGCAGGCTCCTGGCTGTATCTGGCACGGCCGCTCCGGAAGGGGTTCGGCGACATCGCGGCGGCGCTCAAGAGCCTCACCGCCGGCGATCTGGAGGTCCGGCTCGACGCCGGCGGCGACGACGAGGTCGGGGACGCGCTCGGGGCGATGGGCCGGATGGTGGAGAGCCTGAAGGGCATGAGCCGCGCCGCCGAGCGCATCGCCGAGGGCGACCTGCTCGTGGACGTGGCGGTGCGCTCCGAGCAGGACACGCTCGGCAAGTCGCTGGAGAGCATGATCCGGAAGCTCCGGAACACGGTCGAGGAGGTCAAGCGCGCCGCGGAGAACGTCAGCGCGGGCAGCGGGGAGCTGGCCGCGAGCTCGGAGGAGATGAGCCAGGGGGCGAGCGAGCAGGCGGCGTCGGTCGAGCAGGTCTCGGCGTCGATGGAGGAGATGGTCGCGAACATCCAGCAGAACGCCGACAACGCGCAGCAGACGGAGAAGATCGCGCACAAGGCGGCCGTGGACGGGCGCGCGGCGGGCGGCGCCGTCACGCAGACGGTCGCGGCGATGCGCGAGATCGCGGGGAAGATCACGATCATCGAGGAGATCGCGCGGCAGACCAACCTGCTGGCGCTCAACGCGGCGATCGAGGCGGCGCGGGCCGGGGAGCACGGGAAGGGGTTCGCGGTGGTGGCTTCCGAAGTCCGGAAGCTTGCGGAGCGGAGCCAGAGTGCGGCCGCGGAGATCGGCCAGCTCTCGGCGGCGAGCGTCGACGTGGCGGAGAAGGCAGGGGCGATGCTGGCGAAGCTGGTGCCGGACATCCAGAAAACAGCGGAGTTAGTGCAGGAAATAAGCGCAGCGTCCAAGGAACAGACGAGCGGCGCGGACCAGATCAACAGTTCGATCCAGCAATTGAACCAGGTGATCCAGCAGAACGCGGGCGCAGCTGAAGAGATGGCCTCCACGGCTGAAGAGCTTTCGTCACAGGCCGAGCAGCTCCAGAGCAC